>NZ_JAOCGL010000085.1:0-18101 GCF_029842485.1 Stenotrophomonas sp. GD03777 | reverse complement strand
TGGCCCAGGGCGGCATTGGCGGCTGGTGGCTGCTCGGCGCCGCCGGCGTGTTCAATGCCGCCTATGCGCACAGTAACTACCACGGCCTGCAGGGTGGGCAATGGGCGCTGGGCTACAGCTGGAACAACCGTCGCTTCAACGTCAATCTGCGCAGCGTGCGCAGCCACGGCGACTACCGCGACCTGGGCGCGCTGCAGGGCAACCTGCCACCAAGCATCAGCGAGCAGGCCACGGTCGGCCTGGACCTGCTGCGGCTGGGCACGCTCAGCGCCAGCTATCTGCGCCTGCGCTACCCCGACGGCGACGACAACCGCTATGCCAGCCTGTTCTGGTCGCGCACCTGGAGCCAACGCTGGTCGGCCTACCTGTCGGTGAACCAGAACCTGGACCGCAGCGATGACCGCAGCATCTACCTGTCGATGACTGCCAGCCTGGGCAACAATCGCCAGGCCAGCCTCTCCAGCCAGCGCAACGGCGACAGCCAGAGCTGGGTGGCGGACGTGACCCAGCCGGTGCCCGGCGATGGCAGTGCCGGCGGCGTCGGCTGGCGCGCACAGCTGCGCCACGGCGAGGACGGCAACGGCGGCCTGGCCGAAGTTGGCATCCTCAACGATGTCGGCCGCTATTCATTCGGCGCCTCGCGCCAGGGCGGGCTCAACTATGCCTACGCCAGTGCCAGCGGCAGCCTGGTATGGATGGGCGGGCACGCCTTCGCCACGCGCGAGGTATCCGATGCGTTCGCGGTGATCAGCACCAATGGCGTCGGCGGCGTCCCGGTGCGGCTTGAGAACCGCCTGATCGGTGTCACCGATGATCGCGGCCTGCTGCTGGTCAGTCCGTTGCTGTCCTGGCAGCGCAACCGGGTCTCGATCGACACCCTGGACCTGCCCGAAGACATGCGTGCCGACCGCATCGAGGACTGGGTCACGCCGCGCCAGCGCGCCGGCACCCGCGTGACCTTCCAGCTGCGTTCGCGGTCGTCACTGAGCCTGACCCTGCTGGCGATGGACGGCCAGCCTCTGGAGGTGGGCAGCGAGGTGCAGCTGCCTGACGGTCGCCAGGCCACGGTCGGCTACGACGGCCTGCTCTACCTGGAAGATGTCGCCGCCGGAAGCGTGCTGTACGTCACCACCAGCCATGGCCCGTGCCGGGTGAAGGTACCGGACCTGCCCAAGGTGGTGGCGTCCGGTGCCCGCCCGGAGCCGGCACCGCAGCAGTGCATTCCGGAGGTGGCGCCATGAGGGTGCTGCTGCTCTTCCTGCTGCTGTGGGCCGGCCTGCTGGCAGCGGCGCCGGCCGGCGCCACCGCGGTCTGCACGGCGGTCGCCGATCCGACCCTGCCCTTCGGCAACATCAACAGCAATGCACCCGGCCCGAGCACGGCCAACCTCAACATCACGGTGACCTGCACCACTGCCGCGCTGAGCCTGCTGGCCACCACCGGCGTGCGCGTCTGCGTGGGCATCGGCGCAGGCAGTGGCGGCGGCAGCAGTTCCACGTTCCGCACGATGGCCACCTCTACCAGCGACACGATGAATTTCCAGCTGTACAACAACGCCAGCTTCGGCCAGGTCACTGGCCTGGTCCCGCGCGGCACGCCGCCAGCGCAGGAGCTGACCATGAGCTACAACGTACCGCTGCTGACCGGCGGTAGTGGTGCGCAGACTGTGCAGCTGTTCGGTCAGATTCCGGCCAACCAGGTCCTGGCCTCCGGCGCGTACAGCAGCACTTTCAGCGGTGCCAGCGTGGTGCTGACCTGGGCCTGGAACGAGGTGCTGGCCGGTAGCGCCACCGTCCCCGCCACATGCAACGGCGGCGCCACCGGTACCAACAGCGCGAGCGCGGCCTTCAGTTTCACCGCTACCGCCAACGTGCTGCCGCAATGCGGCAGCTACGTCACCACCAACATGAATTTCGGCAACGTCACCGGCGGCATCCCGGCCAACGTCGACCAGACCGCCACCCTCACCCTGACCTGCCTGAAGAACACCGCCTTCCAGGTCGGCCTGAACAACGGCCGGAACAATCCCGCCGCCACCACCACCCGGCGCATGGCCACCACCATCGGCAACAGCACCTACTACCTGCCCTACGAGCTGTACCGGGATCCGGCACGAAGCCAGCGTTGGGGCAACACCCTGACGGTCGACACGGCCAGCAGCACCGGCACCGGAAGCGCACAGCAGCTGACCATCTACGGCCGGGTACCGCCGGTCACCGGCCAGCCCCCGGCCGGCACCTACAACGACCTGGTGACGGTGACGATCACCTACTGACCTGCGTGCCGACCAACGGTCGGCCCCCACCGGAGCGAAGCCCGTGCCAAGCGCGGGCTCGGCGCTACAGTTGCGGGGCGTCCGGCCGATACCGCGCAGCGAGTCTTTAAGCACGGTGGGTGGCAGGTGGTTCGCGCATTTCTGATCGGGGCGATGCTGGTCGCCAGCACGCCGGCCCGCGCCGAACCGCGCAGCAGCACGCTGCAGATCCGGCTGACCGTGGTCGAATCCTGCAGCGACGATGCCGGCGCTCCCCGTTGCGCGGCGCCACACCAGCGCAGTGACGCCCCCAAGGTGCCGCCCCAGGTCCGCGACCTCGCACCACCGGCGACAGACGACAGCGCAATGCCTTCCGTGACCCTCATCTACTGATGCGCGCGCTGCTGATCCTGCTTGGACTGCTGCTGGCGCAGCCCTCGGCGGCGCTGGAGCTGTTGCCGACCACCCTGCAGCTACCCGCCGAAGGCGGCCGCGCGGAACTGTGGCTGCGCAATCCGGGGCCCGGCCGCTGGCAGGGGCAGGTGCAGGTGCTGGCCTGGGAGCAGCAACTGGACGCCGAACGACTGCAGCCCAGCGACCGGATCCGGGTCAGCCCTGCGCGGCTGGACCTGGCCCCTGGCAGCACCCAGCGCGTCTGGCTGCTGCCAGGCGGTCCGCCAGCATCGGTGGGTGAACAGGCCTATCGGATCGTGCTGGCGCCGGCCTTGCCGGGATTGCCCCGCTACTCGCTGCCGTTGTTCCGCAGCCCAGCGGCGCCAGCGCTGCATGCCCGGCTGCAGGCCCGCGTCGAGGCACTTGGGCCTCAGCCCATGCTGCGACTCAGCAATTCCAGTACGCTGCATGGCCGCCTGCACGATCTGCGATTCATAGCGGCCGACGGCCAATCGTCGCTGCTGGTGGCCGGGCTGGCCGGCTATATCCTCGCAGGCCATGAACGCCGCTGGCCCCTGCCTGCCCGCCCCGATGGCTATGTGGGCGGCCACTTCCGGGCCCGTCTGCAGGACGGCCGCGAGGTCGATCTGGCCGCATCTGACCCTGCAATTGCAGCGGACGCCCCAGCGGGCTATAATCGACCGGATTCCTGCCGCCTGCGTGCGCGGGAGCCCGTCCACACCGGACGTCACCGGTGAATCCACACCTGCTGCCCCCATCCGTGCCGGGGTGCTCCGCGAGGAGTTCGGCCACGGAGGCAACAGGGAAGCCCAACCCCGGAACCGATCGCGCTTCCACGCGTCCCGCATACCTATCCCGCGGGCGGAATCGCTGGTTCCATATCAGGAGTATTGCAATGCCCCAGGTCACCATGCGTCAGATGCTGGAAGCCGGCGTCCACTTCGGCCACCAGACCCGCTACTGGAACCCGAAGATGGCTCCGTACATCTTCGGCGCCCGCGGCAAGATCCACATCATCAACCTGGAAAAGACCGTCCCGCTGTTCAACGATGCGATGAACTTCATCTCGTCGGTTGCCCAGAAGCGCGGCACCGTCCTGTTCCTGGGCACCAAGCGCAGCGCCCGCGAAACCATCAAGGAAGAAGCCGAGCGTTGCGGCATGCCGTTCATGAACCAGCGTTGGCTGGGCGGCACCCTGACCAACTTCCGTACCGTCAAGCAGTCGGTTGCCCGCCTGAAGGAACTGGAAGCCGGTGAAACCGACGGCACCTTCGAGAAGCTGGTCAAGCACGAAGTGCTGGGCCTGCGTCGCGAGCGCGACAAGCTGGAAGCCTCGCTGGGCGGCATCAAGGACATGAACCGTCTGCCGGACGCCATCTTCGTGATCGACATCGGCCACGAAGACATCGCGATCAAGGAAGCCAAGAAGCTGGGCATTCCGGTCATCGCCGTGGTCGACACCAACTACAACCCGGAACTGGTGGACTACGCCATCCCGGGCAACGACGACGCCATCCGCGCTGTGCAGCTGTACGCCCGCGCCGCTGCCGACGCCGTGCTGGAAGGCAAGGCCGCTGCCCCGCACGCCGCTTCGGTGCGCGAGGAAGAGTTCGCTGAAGCCGCTGCTGAAGGCGAAGAGAAGCCGGCCCGCCGCGCTCCGGCCAAGAAGGCTGCCAAGAAGGGCGACGACGCCCAGGCCTGATCCAGGCCCCGGGTGGACGCCCGGCGTCCACCCTCCCTGCACGCAGCCCCTGGCGCGTGACAGGACCGTGTCACACGGGCCGGCCACCATGCCGGCCCAACCCCTTTCTTTCGTGAGGTAATCCCGTGGAAATCACTGCTTCCCTGGTCAAGGAACTGCGCGAGCGCACCGGCGCCGGCATGATGGAATGCAAGAAGGCGCTTACCGAAGCCAACGGCGACATCAACGCCGCTGCTGAAGCCATGCGCAAGTCCGGCGCTGCCAAGGCCGACAAGAAGGCTGACCGCGTGGCCGCCGAAGGCCGTCTGGGCCTGGCCCAGGACGGCGGCAAGGCCGTGCTGGTCGAAGTCAACTCGGAAACCGACTTCGTCGCCAACGATGACAACTTCAAGTCCTTCGTCAACGCCGTCGCTGCCGCTGCCCTGGCATCGGGCGCCACCGACGTCGAAGCCGTGAAGGCCGCCACGCTGGCCGACGGCCGCACCGTTGAAGAAGCCCGCGCCACCGCCGTGCAGACCCTGGGTGAGAACATCCAGATCCGCCGCATGGTCAAGGTCGACACCACCGGCAACATCGGTGCCTACGTCCACACCAACGGCAAGGTTGGCGTGCTGGTCGACCTGATCGGCGGCGACGTCGAGCTGGCCCGTGGCCTGGCGATGCACGTGGCCGCGCTGAAGCCGCCGCACAACAAGGCTGCGGACGTTCCGGCCGAGTTCGTCGAAAAGGAAAAGGAAATCGAGCTGGCCAAGATGACCGAGAAGGACAAGGCCAAGCCGGCCGACATCCTGGAAAAGATCATCAGCGGCAAGATCAACAAGATCGTCAGCGACGTGACCCTGTACGGCCAGACCTACGTGCTGGGCGACACCACCGTCGAGCAGGTGGTCAAGGCCGCTGGCGCGGACGTGGCAGGCTTCAAGCTGCTGATCGTCGGCGAAGGCATCGAAAAGGTGGTGGAAGACTACGCCGCCGAAGTTGCCAAGGCGATGCAGGTCTGATTCCAGCCCTTCGGCTGTGAAACGACCAGAAGGAGCCGCGGGAAACCGCGGCTCTTTTTTTATGCATGGGCCTAGGGATTAACCCATGGCCCATCGGTGGGTGCGCACCGTTGGTGCGCACCGTTGGTGCGCACAACCGGCACCTTTGCGTTGCGCTCGAATCAAGCCGATACTCAGTCGCAGGGAATCCTCAGTCACTTAGCAGGAACGAAAATCGCGGACTGTGATGCGTTCCTAGGTATTCTTGCCCCAATGGAATTGAACGACCCGACATGCCTCCCGAGCTGACAGCTGCCCTGGCGCTCTGCCGCAACCTGCCTTCGCCACCCGGTATTGCCCTGCGCATCATCGAACTGGCTCAGGACCCGGAAGCGGACATCGCCACCGCCGCCGACATCATCGCCATCGACATGGCGCTGAGCGCTCGCATGCTGCGCATCGCCAATTCGCCGCTGTATGCCAGCCGCCGCCGCATCGAGAACCTCGGCCAGGCGCTGACCATGCTGGGCCTGAACGCCACGATCAGCCTCGCCCTCGGCTTCACCGTCACCCAGGGCCTGACCGGCGGTGGCGCCGATCATGACCTGCGCCAGCGCGCGTGGAAGCGCAGCATCCTCAGTGCCCTCGCGGCCAGCCAGCTGGGCCAGGCGCGCGGCCTGCGCCGGCTGGAGGAGCTGATGCTGGCCGGACTGCTGCAGGACCTGGGCGTGCTGTGCCTGACCCAGGCCGAGTCGGAGCGCTACCTGCCGCTGCTGCGCGAAGCACGCGACAACATCGACCTGGTTTCCCTCGAGCGCGAGGCGCTGGGCTGCAGCCACGCCGACGTCGGCGCCTGGGTGGCCGAGCAATGGGGCCTGCCCCGCTACCTGGTGGAGAGCATCAGCCACAGCGAGGACGAGGACGCCGCCGAATCGCCATTCCAGGCCTGCGTGCAACTGTCCGGCGCAGTGGCCGACATCTGGCTGGATAGCGACGCCGATGCCGCGCGCGAGCGCGCCCTGCAGCAGGTGCACGACCGCCTGGAGCTGGACAGCGCGCGCTTCGACCAGGTGCTGGCCCGCATCAGCGAGGCCCTGCCCGACATCGCCAGCCTGTTCGATGCCGGCCTCAATTCTCCGGCGCGGGTGCGCGAGCTGATCGATCATGCGCAGGAACTGGCCACGCTGCGCAACCTGCGCGAACTGCAGGATGCCGACCAGGCACGCCGCCGTGCCGACGAATTCGAGGCGCGCGCCAAGCGCCTGGCCGACCAGGCCCATCGTGATGCATTGACAGGCGTGCTCAACCGCCGCCAGCTGGAAGCGGTGCTGGAGCAGGAATTCCTGCGTGCCGGCCGCCAGGGCTGGCCACTGTCGGTGGCCTTCATCGACCTGGACGACTTCAAGAAGATCAACGACGCCCACGGCCACCTGACCGGCGACGAGGTGCTGCGCGCCTTCGCCGGCAAGCTGCAGGGCCAGTTGCGCAACAGCGACACTGTGGCCCGCTTCGGCGGCGAGGAGTTCGTCGCGCTGCTGCCCAACACCAGCGAAAGCGTGGCCCTGGACGTGATCCGCCGGGTGCTGGCCAACATCGTCGCCACGCCGATGGCCGAGCTGGAGGGTGGTCCGCTGTTCGTCACCTTCTCCGCCGGCGTGGCCACCCAGGGCGGCTACGAGCGCTTCGCCGACGTCCAGGACCTGCTGCGCGCCGCCGACGATGTGCTGTACCGCTCCAAGAACCTGGGCCGCAACCGGGTGATCGCCCGCTCGCCGGGGGCGCTGGGCCATGACGAGCTGTCGGCCACGGCCAGCGCCGAACTGGGCTGAACGGGGCGCCCCGGCAGACCGGGCGAACCACCAGATTCTGCGCCGCAGTGCACAAAACACTTTGGCACAACGCCGCATGCGCGTAGAATCGCCCGCGATTTCCACGCACCCGAGGTCCCCATGTCCAAGCTCGCCTATCGCCGCATCCTTCTGAAACTCTCCGGGGAGGCGCTGATGGGAGACGAGGACTACGGCATCGACCCCAAGATCATCAATCGCCTCGCCCGTGAGGTCATCGAAGCCCAGCAGGCCGGTGCCGAAGTGGCGCTGGTGATCGGAGGTGGCAACATCTTCCGCGGCGCCGGCCTGGCCGCCGGCGGCATGGACCGCGTAACCGGCGACCAGATGGGCATGCTGGCCACCGTCATCAACGCCCTGGCCATGCAGGACGCCCTCGAGAAGCTGGGTGCCAAGGCCCGGGTGATGAGCGCGATCAAGATCAACGACGTGTGCGAGGACTACATCCGCCGCCGCGCCATCCGCCACCTGGAAAAGGGCCGCCTGGTGATCTTCGCTGCCGGCGTCGGCAGCCCGTTCTTCACCACCGACTCCGGCGCCGCACTGCGCGCGATCGAGATCGGCGCCGACCTGCTGCTGAAGGCCACCAAGGTCGATGGCGTGTACGACAAGGACCCGAACAAGCACAGCGATGCGGTCCGCTTCGACAGCCTGAGCTACGACGAAGTGATCCGCCGCGGCCTGGAAGTGATGGACACAGCGGCCTTCGCTCTGGCCCGCGACAGCGACCTGCCGATGCGCGTGTTCGACATGGGCCAGCCGGGCGAACTGCTGAAGATCCTCAACGGCGCGAACATCGGCACCCTGGTCCAGGGCCGCGACCCGGCCTGAGCCTGAGCGCAAAGCGACGACCGGGCCGATTCAGGCCCGGCAGCGTCCCGTATTCGCCTATAATCGCCCGATTCCAGATACATCCAGGACCGGGCGATGCTCAACGACATCAAGAACAACGCGCAGACGCGCATGGCCAAGAGCATTGACGCTCTGAAGCACACCCTCACCTCCATCCGGACCGGCCGTGCCACCCCGGCCCTGCTGGACCGCGTGACGGTCAGCGCCTATGGCAACGCCAGCACCCCGCTGAACCAGGTCGCGTCGATCTCCAACGCCGACGCCCACTCGCTGCTGGTCACCCCGTTCGACAAAGGCATGATCAAGGAGATCGAAAAGGGTCTCTACAACGCCGAGTTCACTCCGAACACGCTGGGCACCGCGATCCGCATCAACATGCCGCCGCCGACCGAAGAGCGCCGCAAGGAGCTGGTCAAGCAGGTGCAGAAGGAAGGGGAAGGCGCCAAGATCGCGATCCGCAACATCCGTCAGGACGCGAACAAGGAAATCGCCAAGCTGGTCAAGGACAAAGCGATCAGCGAAGACGAGAAGAAGCGCGGCGAAGACGACATCCAGAAGCTGACCGACGCCAACATCAAGGACGTCGACAAGGTCGTTGCCGACAAGGAAAAAGAACTGCTGTCGGTCTGAAGTCGATGCCTTCAGTCCCGCCTCCGTTGCCTGCCTCCCTGCCCCGCCACATTGCCATCATCATGGATGGCAATGGGCGTTGGGCACAGCAGCGCCGTCGCCCCCGGGTGATCGGCCACCGTGCCGGCGCGCGCGCGGTCAACCGCACCATCGAGCGCTGCCTTGAACTGGGCATTCCGGCGCTGACCCTGTTCGCCTTCTCCAGCGAGAACTGGGGCCGGCCGCAGGAGGAAGTGGACGCGCTGATGAAGCTGTTCCTCGGTGCACTCGACCGCGAAGTGGACGAGCTGCACCGGCGTGGCGTGCGCGTGCGCTTCATCGGCGAACGCGAGCGCTTCGGCGCCGGGCTGGTCAGCCGCATGCAGCTGGCCGAGCAGCGCACCGCCGACAACACCACCCTGACCCTGTCGATCGCTGCCAGCTACGGTGGCCGCCAGGACATCGCCCGCGCCGCGCGCGCCCTGGCCGTCGAAGTGGCGGCCGGTCGCCTGCTGCCCGAGCAGATCGACGAAGCGCTGCTGGGCAGCCAGGTGGCCCTGGCCGACCTGCCGCCGCCGGACCTGTTCATCCGCACCGGCGGCGACACCCGCATCAGCAACTTCCTGCTGTGGCAGCTCGCCTATACCGAACTGTGGTTCACCGAGGCCCTGTGGCCGGACTTCGACGCCGGGCAGCTGCAGCAGGCGCTCGACGCCTATGCCGGTCGCGAGCGTCGTTTCGGCCTGACCAGCGCCCAGATTGCCGCACTGGCCACCGAGACTTCCAGCCCATGACCAAGACCCGAGTCCTTGCCGCGCTGATCATGGCGCCGCTAGCCATTGCGGCGATCCTGCTGCTGCCCACGCAATGGCTGGCCGCCGCCGCCGCCGCCGTGCTGCTGATCGGCCTGTGGGAATGGCTGAAGCTGGCCGGTATCGAAGACACCCTGGCGCGCACCGTGCTGCTGGTGCTGAACCTGCTGCTGATGGTGCTGCTGGTCTGGGCCGATGGCAGCACCCTGGTCCTGTTCCAGATAACCACGCTGGCCGGCGTTGCCTGGTGGCTGGCCGCGCTGCTCTGGTTGCGCTTCTTCAACTTCGGTGCACAGCCGTCGGCACCCTCGCGGATCCTGAAGATGCTGGCCGGTACCCTGGCCATCGTCCCGGCCTGGGCCGCGCTGGTGCTGATCCATGCCGGCGGCGATCCGCCGGGCCAGCAGGGCCACCTGTGGCTGCTGGCTGCTCTGGCGCTGGTGTGGGCGGCCGACTCGGGCGCCTATTTCGCTGGCCGCCATTTCGGCAAGCACAAGCTGGCGCCGCGGATCAGCCCCAACAAGACCTGGGAAGGCCTGTTCGGCGGCCTGCTGGCCGGTGTCGCCGTGGCCCTCGGCCTGGGCTGGCTGACTGGCATCGATGCCGCACACCTGCCCGGCCTGTTGATCACCGCGGTGGTGGCGGTGTTCGCCTCGGTCCTGGGCGACCTGTTCGAGAGCCTGATCAAGCGCCATGCCGGCGCCAAGGACTCAGGCCACCTGATCCCGGGCCACGGTGGCGTGCTCGACCGGGTCGACGGCGTCCTCGCCGCCGTGCCGGTGTTCGCGCTGGGCAAGGAAATCTTCGGGTTCTGACCATGAATGCTGCTGCAGACCTGCGCCGGGTCGCCGTGTTCGGCGCTACCGGCTCGATCGGCGCCTCCACGCTGGACGTGATCGCCCGCCACCCGCACCGCTACCAGGCCACGGTGCTCGCTGCCGGCCGCCAGGTGCAGGCGCTGCTGGCGCTGTGCCGCCAGCACAGACCCGCGCACGCGGTGATCGCCGACGCATCGCTGTTCGCCGAACTGCGTGACGGCCTGCGCGAGGCCGGCCTTGCCACCGAGGCCCATGCCGGCCAGGCCGCGCTGGACCAGCTGGCCGCCAGCGATGCCTGCGATACCGTGGTCGCGGCCATCGTCGGCGCGGCCGGCCTGTCCTCGACCCTGGCTGCCGCGGCCGCCGGCAAGCGCATCCTGCTGGCCAACAAGGAATCGCTGGTGCTGGCCGGCGAACTGCTGACCCGGACGGCCGAACGTGCCGGTGCCGAAATCATCCCGATCGACAGCGAGCACAGCGCGATCTTCCAGTGCCTGCGCTCGCGCGATGCCAGTGTCGACGGCGCCGGCGTGCGCCGGATCCTGCTGACCGCCTCCGGCGGCCCGTTCCGTGGCCGCAGCCGCGCCGAACTGGCCCAGGTCACCCCGGCCCAGGCCGTTGCCCACCCCAAGTGGTCGATGGGGCCGAAGATCTCGGTCGATTCGGCGACATTGATGAACAAGGGCCTGGAAGTCATCGAGGCCCACCACCTGTTCGGCGTGCCCGGCGAGCGCATCGAGGTGCTGGTGCACCCGCAGAGCCTGGTCCATTCGCTGGTCGAGTTCGTCGATGGCTCGACCCTGGCCCAGATGGGCCTGCCGGACATGCGCACCACTCTCGCCGTCGGCCTGGGCTGGCCGCAGCGCATCGAATCGGGCGTGGCCGGGCTGGACCTGCTGGTCCAGGGCCGCCTGGATTTCGAGGCCCCGGATACTGACGCCTTCCCCTGCCTGGCGCTGGCCTGGCAGGCCATGCAGGCCGGCGGCACCGCACCGGCGGTGCTGAACGCCGCCAATGAAGAGGCGGTTTCAGCGTTTCTTCAGGGCCGGATCGGTTTCCTGACGATCCCGGAGCTGGTTGCTAACGCTCTTTCAACACTGCCGACCCAGCCAGCCGATACACTGGAGATCCTGTTGTCCGCCGACCAGCGGGCACGCCAGCTCACCCTGAACGCCATCGACGCCGCCTGAACGACCGCCTCGCCCAGCATGACGCCGCCGCCCCTGCCCACCACTGTGAGCCTGCATGACTGACTTCATCGGATCGGTCTGGTGGATGATCGTCAGCCTCGGGCTGCTGGTCACCTTTCACGAGTTCGGGCATTACTGGGTCGGGCGCCTGTGCGGGGTCAAGATCCTGCGTTTCTCGGTCGGCTTCGGCCGGCCGCTGTGGTCGCGCCGCGACAGGCACGGCACCGAGTTCGCCATCGCCGCCATCCCGCTGGGCGGTTACGTGAAGTTCCTCGACGAACGCGAGGTCGAAGTCCACCCGCACGAGCGCGGCCAGGCCTTCAACCACAAAACCGTCTGGCAGCGCATCGCGATCGTTGCCGCCGGCCCGATCGCCAATCTGCTGCTGTGCATCCTGCTGCTGTGGGCGATGTTCGTGATTGGCAAGCAGGATTACTCGCCCACCATCGGCCGTGTCAGCGGCATCGCCGCCAGTGCCGGCCTGGCCAGCGGCGACCGCGTGCTGCGCGTGGACGACCGCCAGGTGGTCACCCTCGGCGAGGCCAGCATGGCGCTGACCGCAGCCGCGATGGACCGCCGCGACGTGAAGCTGGAAGTGCTGGATACGGCCGACCAGGTACGCACGCGCACCCTGCCGCTGTCGCAGCTGCCGGCGGGTTTCGATGAGCGGCGGGTGCCGATCCTGGCTGGCCTGCACTGGCAGTCGTGGCTGCAGCCGGCGCAAGTGGAGTCGCTGACTGCGGACTCCGTGGTGGCAGGGCAACTGCAGCCAGGCGACCTGATCGTGGCCATCGATGGCCAGCGCATCGACAGCGTCGACCAGGTGATCGGCGAGATCCAGGCCCTGGGCCGTGCCGGCGGGCCCGGAATGATCGAGGTCCTGCGTGGCGGCGAGCGCCTGGCGCTGGAAGTCACCCCGCGCCAGGGCAAGGACGGCAAGGGCAATCCGGTCTGGCAGATCGGCGTCGGCTTCCCCACCAGCTACAGCCCCGCCTACGACACCCTGCTGCGCTATGGCCCGCTGGATGCGGTGACCGTGGCGGTGCGCGAGACCGGCCGCCTGGCCGCCGACTCGCTGGGCATGATGGGTCGCATCGTGACCGGCAAGGCCTCGCTGCAGAACGTTTCCGGGCCGGTCACCATCGCCCGCGTGGCCAATGTCTCGGCCAAGCGCGGCCTCGACTGGTTCCTGCAGTTCCTTGCCCTGCTGTCGCTCAGCCTGTGCATCATCAACCTGCTGCCGATCCCGATCTTGGACGGCGGCCACCTGCTGTATTACCTTATCGAGTTGGTCAAGGGCAGCCCGCTGAGCGAGCGTGCCATCGCCGCCGGCCAATACATCGGCCTGGCGTTGCTGGCCGGGCTGATGGGGTTGGCGTTCTACAACGACATCCTCGGCCTGGTCCCGCGATGAACTTTTCCACGTTGTTGCCGTCTACAGCGTCGGCATCCCGCACCAATGAAATCGACCTTCCTACCGGACGTGACATGACGCGACTCCCCAATCGCCGCCTGCTGGCCCTCGCCCTCGCCGCCGTCACCGGCGCTCCCGCCCTGGCCCAGGCAGCCGAGCCCTTCACTGTCAGCGACATCCGCGTCGATGGCCTGCAGCGCATCAGCTCGGGCACGGTGTTCACCTACCTGCCGGTGGAACGCGGCGAGACGATCACCGACAACAAGGTCGGCGAGACGATCCGCGCCCTGTACAAGACCGGCTTCTTCGAAGACGTGCAGCTGGACCGCCAGGGCACGATCCTGGTGGTGACCGTCAAGGAACGCCCGGCGATCAACAAGCTGACCGTGACCGGCAACAAGGACATCAAGTCCGACCAGCTGCTCAAGGGCCTGTCCGACATCGGCCTGACCGAGGGCGGCACCTTCGATCGCCTGAGCCTGGACCGCGTGACCCAGGAACTGCGCCGCCAGTACAACGACCGTGGCAAGTACAACGTCGACATCACCCCGACGGTGAGCCCGCTGGACCGCAACCGCGTGGACATCGCCATCGCCATCAAGGAAGGCAAGGCCGCCAAGATCCGCCACGTCAACCTGGTGGGCACCGAGAAGTTCGAGAGCAAGGACATCCTGGAGACCTGGGAGTCCAAGGAGCACAACTGGGCGTCGTGGTACCGCCGTGACGACCAGTACTCCAAGGAAAAGCTGTCCGGTGACCTGGAAAAGCTCAACTCCTGGTACCTGGATCGCGGCTACGTCGATTTCAGCATCGATTCCACCCAGGTCTCGATCAGCCCCGACAAGCGCGACATGTTCCTGACCGCGGGCGTGACCGAGGGTGCGCAGTACAAGATCTCCGAGATCAAGGTCAGCGGCGACACCATCCTCCCGCAGGAGGACGTCGAGCGCATGGTGATCCAGAAGTCCGGCGACACGTTCTCGCGTGCCCTGCTGGAATTCAGCTCGGACACCATCACCAATTCGCTGTCCAACATCGGCTACGCGTTCGCCAAGGTGAACCCGATCCCGACCACCAACCGCGCCGAGCAGACCGTGGCCATCAACATGCAGGTCGTGCCCGGCCCGCGCGTGTCGGTGCGCCGCATCCTGTTCCGCGGCAACACCCGCACGTCCGATGAAGTGATGCGTCGCGAAATGCGCCAGTTCGAGAACAGCTGGTACTCGCAGGCCGCGATCGACCGCTCCAAGATCCGCCTGCAGCGCCTGGGCTACTTCGAATCGGTGGAAGTGGAGACCCCGGCCGTCAGCGGCAGCAACGACCAGGTCGACGTCGTCTACAACGTCAAGGAAACCACCTCGGGCAGCTTCGTGTTCGGCCTGGGTTACTCGCAGTCCTACGGCATGACCACCTCGGTGCAGCTGTCGCAGAACAACTTCCTCGGTGGCGGCAACCGCGTGTCGGTCGAAGCCTCGCGCAGCAGCTACCTGCAGCGCTACGGTTTCAGCTACACCAACCCGTACTTCACCGATGACGGCGTGTCGCTGGGCTACAACCTGTCCTGGCGCGAACTGGATTACTCCGACTTCAACACCGCGCAGTACAACAGCACCAACGGTGCCGCGCAGGTGGTGTTCGGCGTGCCGCTGACCGAGACCGACACCGTCTCGCTGATGTTCGGCATCGACAGCAACCAGATCACCACCTACGAAGGCTCGACCCCGCAGTCGATCATCGACTACATCAACGCCGTCGGTAAGCGCACCTTCCATGCCTGGCGCACCGAGCTGGGCTGGGCGCGCGACTCGCGCAACGACTACTTCATGCCGACCCGCGGTACCTACCAGCGCGTGGGCCTGGAAACCACGCTGCCGGGTTCGACCATCGAGTACTACAAGCTGAACTACCAGATCAGCAAGTACTGGCCGATCATGCCGTCGCTGGTGATCAACACCCGCGCCGAAATCGGCTACGGTGATGCCTACGGCAAGGACTACACCCGTACGCTGACCAATCCGGATGGCACCACCCGCACCGTCACCGCCAGCGGCCTGCCGTTCTTCGAGAACTTCTACGCCGGTGGTACCAACTCGGTACGCGGCTTCGAGGACAACACCCTCGGCCCGCGCGAAGTTACCCGCGGCTACCCAGAAGGCCAGCCGCTGGGTGGCTCGCTGAAGACCGTCGGTTCGGTGGAAGCCTACTTCCCGCGCCTGTTCGACAGCCCGTCGGCGCGCGTGTCGGCCTTCGTCGACTTCGGCAACGTGTATACCGGCGTGGACAACTTCAAGGCCAACGAGCTGCGCGTATCCACCGGTGTGGCCCTGCTGTGGCGCGCCCCGGTCGGCCCGATCTCGATCAGCTACGCCTTCCCGCTGAAGAAGGAAGACGATGACAAGATCGAACGCCTGCAATTCACGTTCGGTGGGCAGTTCTGACGAACCGCGAGGCGGTTCGCCAGAACTGCCCCCGCATTCCACCTATCCCCCGCGCCGCTACGCATGCCATCCATGGCATGCGCCCTTCGGGCCGTTGCATAGCAACGTTGGGAATCGCTCCTGCGATTCCCAGGGGCGCGCCCCCCCTTAACAAAGGGGGCTCTCCACCAGACGGGGTGCGAAGCGCCGGGCTCTGCCCGGCGTTTTCGTTTGGCCTGGATGCCGGAAGCGCCCGCTCTGCTTTTGATCTTTTCTGTTTTTCCGTGGCTGGCACTCGCGCCAGGCCGTCGGAGGTCGGACGGGGTGGGGCTGCGGGGGTGTGAGCCGCATGGATGCGGCGACCAAGGCTACATGGACGTACTTGCGCCGCCCCCCGCAGCCCCGCCCCGTCCGACCCAGCCCATGACACTGGCTCTGCCGGCCGTGAGGGGCCCTGCCGTTGGCTGCATATGCCCCCCCGCATGACCGAAATGGCGTCACACGTTAAACTCCCGCCGTGAATACTCCCACCTACACCGCCCAGCAACTCGCCGAGCAGTTCGGCCTGCAGGTCCATGGCGATCCCGCTACCGCCATCCATGGCGTGGCTACCCTCGCCCATGCCGGTCCTGGCCAGCTGACCTTCCTTGCCAACCCCCGCTATCGCGTCCAGCTGGCCGACAGCCGGGCTTCGCTGGTGGTCCTGCGTGCCGATGACGTCGAGGCCGCCCCCGGCGCCGCGCTCGTCGCCAAGGACCCGTACACCGCATTCGCCAAGATTGCCGCGCTGTTCGACATCGCGCCGACCCGCCCGCCGGGCATCCATCCCAGCGCAGTGATCGATCCCAGCGCCCAGGTCGCCGCCAGCGCCCATATCGGCCCGTTCGTCACGGTCGGTGCGCGCAGCGTCGTCGGTGAGAACTGCATCATCGGCACCGGCAGCGTGATCGGCGAGGACTGCAGCCTGGATACCGGCTGTGAGCTGATCGCCCGCGTGACCCTGGTCACCCGGGTCACGCTGGGCAAGCGCGTGCGCGTGCATCCCGGTGCCGTACTCGGCGCCGATGGCTTCGGCCTGGCGATGGACGCTGGCAAGTGGATCAAGGTGCCGCAGCTCGGCGGTGTCCGCATCGGCGATGATTGCGAGATCGGCGCCAATACCTGTGTTGATCGTGGCGCGCTGGAAGACACCGTCCTTGCCGAGGATGTTCGCCTGGACAACCTGGTGCAGATTGCCCACAACGTGCAGATCGGCGCCCACTCGGCCATTGCCGGCTGCACCGGCATCGCCGGCAGCGCCAAGATCGGCCGTTACTGCCTGCTCGGCGGCCACGTTGGCGTGGTCGGCCACCTCGAGATCTGCGACAAGGTCGTGATCACCGGCAAGTCGGTGGTCCGCAACTCCATCCATGAGCCGGGCGAGTATTCGTCCGGCACCCCATTGACCGACAACCGCACGTGGCGCAAGAACGCCGCGCGCTTCAAGCAGCTGGACGCATTGGCTCGCCGCGTTCTGGCTGCTGGCAAGGAGAAAGAATGAACGATTCGCTGCAGCTTCCGATCGACGTCTGCCAGATCCAGGAACTGCTTCCGCACCGCTACCCGTTCCTGCTGGTGGACCGGGTGCTTGAACTCGACGTCGAGGCCAAGCGGATCCTGGCGCAGAAGAACGTCAGCATCAACGAGCCGTTCTTCCAGGGCCACTTCCCGGGCCGCCCGATCATGCCCGGGGTGCTGATCATCGAAGCGCTGGCGCAGGCTGGCGGCGTCATGACCCAGCTCACGCTCGGCCGCGATGCGCAGTCCAAGCTGTTCTACATGGTCAAGGTGGAAAACGCCCGCTTCAACAAGCAGGTCGTGCCCGGTGACGTGCTGATGCTGGACGTGCAGATGAAGCGCCTGATCCGCAACATGGGCTGGTACTACGGCGAAGCCAAGGTCAACGGCGAAGTCGTCGCGTCGGCCGAGGTCATGTGTGCCGGCGCCAAGGGCTGATCCACTGGAGGCAGCAATGACTGACAACGCACCGCGGATCCACCCCACCGCCGTCATCGACCCGGCCGCACGCCTGGCCGACGATGTCCAGGTGGGCGCCTTCACCCTGATCGGCCCCGATGTTGAAATCGGTGCCGGCACGGTGGTGGGCCCCCATTGCAGCATCCACGGCCCGACCCGGATCGGCCGCGACAACCGCTTCGTCGGCCATGCCGCGATCGGTGGCGAGCCGCAGGACAAGAAGTTCGGCGGCGAGCGTACCGAACTGGTGATCGGCGATCGCAACGTGTTCCGCGAGTTCGTCACGCTCAACCGTGGCACCGGCGGCGGCGGCGGCATCACCACCATCGGCAACGACAACTGGATGCTGGCCTACACGCACGTGGCACACGACTGCCATGTCGGCAACTTCTGCGTGTTCTCCAACAACACCACTCTGGCTGGCCACGTGACCGTGGGCGACTACGTGATCATCAGCGGCTTCGCCGGTGCCCACCAGTTCTGCCGCATCGGCGCGCATGCCTTCCTCGGCATGGGCGCGCTGACCAATGGTGATGTACCGCCGTTCACCATGGTCGGCACCGATTCGCTGGGACGCCCGCGTGGCATCAACAGCGAAGGCCTGAAGCGGCGCGGCTTCGACGCTGACCGCATTTCGGCCATCAAGCGTGCGTACCGCACGCTGTACGTCGCGGGCCTGCCGCTGGCAGAGGCCAAGGTGCAGCTGACCGAACAGGCGCGTGACAGCGACGACGTGAAGGCGATGCTGGACTTCATCGAGCACGCCGAGAGGCCCC
>NZ_JAOCGL010000084.1:0-18362 GCF_029842485.1 Stenotrophomonas sp. GD03777 | reverse complement strand
CGCCGGCCCCGACCACCGCCGCACTGACCGGCCCGGCTCCGGTGGAAGGTGCCGACTACCAGGTGATCCCGAACGGCCAGCCGTTCCAGCCGGCCGCCGGCAAGATCGAAGTGACCGAGATCTTCGGCTACGTCTGCCCGGCCTGCGCCGCGTTCCAGCCGCTGGTCGGCCCGTGGAAGGCCGGCCTGCCCAGCGACGTGAACTTCGTCTACGTGCCGGCCATGTTCGGCGGCACCTGGGATGACTACGCCCGTGCCTTCTACGCCGCGCAGACCCTGGGCGTGCAGGAGAAGACCCACGAAGCGCTGTACGCCGCCATCCACTCGCAGAAGACCCTGAAGGGCGAGCGCGGCCGTGACTCGGTGGAAGACATCGCCAAGTTCTACGCCGCCTACGGCGTCGATCCGAAGCAGTTCGCGGCCACCATGGGCAGCTTCGCGGTGAACGCCAAGACCAACTCGGCCAAGCAGTTCGCCCAGCGCAGCCAGATCAGCGGCACCCCGTCGATCATCGTCAACGGCAAGTACCTGGTTAAGGGCAAGAGCTTCCCGGACATGCTGCGCATCGCCGACCACCTGATCGCCCGCGAACGCGGTGCGGCCCAGGCTCACTGATCCAAGAGAAGCATTTCCCGGCCGTGAATTCCCCCCGTACACGGACCCTGCGCTTGCTGACGGCCAACATCCAGGCCGGCTCAAGTACCCGCCGTTACAGCGACTATGTGACCCGCAGCTGGTCACATGCGCTGCCGGCGGGTCGCAAGCGCAGCAGCCTGGACGCGATCGCCACCCTGGCGCGCGAACATGACATCGTCGGCCTGCAGGAGGCCGACCCGGGCAGCCTGCGCTCGGGCTTCACCAACCAGACCCATTACCTGGCCCAGCGCGCCGGCTTCAACTACTGGAGCCACCAGCCGAACCGGCGCATGGGCGGGGTCGCCTCCAGCGCCAATGGCCTGCTGAGCAAGCTGGAACCGGTGGAAGTGCAGGACCACGCCCTGCCCGGCCGCATCGGCGGGCGCGGCGTGCTGCTGGCCAAGTTCGGCGATGGTGCCGACGGCCTGGCGGTGGCGGTGGCCCATCTGTCATTGGGCGCGGGATCGCGGATGTCGCAGCTGGGCTTCATCGCCGAGCTGCTGTCCGACCACCCCAACGCGGTGCTGATGGGCGACTTCAACTGTCTGGCCGAACGCCCGGAAATGCAGGTGCTGTACCAGAAGACCCGACTGCAACCGCCCGGCTGCATCGTGCCGACCTTCCCCAGCTGGCGCCCCGACCGCGCCATCGACCACATCCTGGTCAGCAGTGGCCTGCAGACCCGCACCGTGGAAGCCGTGCCGGCCGCGTTCTCCGATCACCTCGCCCTGGCGATGCAGATCGACGTCCCGGCCGACGCCCTGCGCTGAACCGCCCCCCTGGTAGGTGCGGACCGTTGGTCCGCACGCTCTCTGCCGCTACCCGGCCTGGACCACCGGCACCTTCAATCGCCGCGCGGTCATCGTGCTGCCCACCGAAGCCAGCACCGTGCAGCCGATCGCCAGCCACTGCAGCCCGTGCAGGTGTTCGTGCAGCAGCAGCATCGCCCACAGCGCGGCCACCGCCGGCTCCATGCTGATCAGGATGCCGAAGGTCTCCTTTGGCAGGCGCTTGAGCGCCATCATCTCCAGTGACATCGGGATCGCGCTGGACACCAGCGCCACCAGCAGCCCGGCTGCCAGGATCTTCGGGTCGAGCAGCGCGGCACCGGCATGCACCACGCCCACCGGCACCACCACCAGCGAAGCCGCCAGCAGCCCCAGCGACACCGAATGCCCGGCGTGCAGGTGTCCGGCACGCTTGCCGAATACGATGTAAAGCCCCCAACACGCCGCTGCGCCCATCGCATACAGCACGCCGGTCGGATCCAGCGCCCGGCCGCCGCCCAGCGGCAGCAGCAGCAACAGCCCCACCGCCGCGCAGCCCACCCAGAGGAAATCGATCGGGCGCCGTGATGACAGCATCGCCACCGTCAGCGGCCCGGTGAACTCGATGGCCACCGCGATGCCGAAGGGAATCGTGCGCAGGGCCATGTAGAACAGCAGGTTCATCAGGCCCAGGGTGAGCCCGTAGCGCAGGAGGGTGATCGCATCCGCGCGGCCGGTCTTCCAGCGCCACGGCCGCCAGAACAGCAGCAGCAACAGCGCCGAGAAGCCCACGCGCAGCGCGCTGGTGCCCTGGGCGCCGATCAGCGGGAACAGGTGTTTTGCGTAGGAGGTGCCAATGGCCAGCGAGGTGACCGAGCCAAGCACCGCCAGCGCCGGCAACATCGGCGCGAGTCGTGAGGTCTGCATGGGCAAAGTCTATTGCGCCCGCGCCGAGCACTTGGCTCAATTGACAGCCCGTTCGTGCAACTTCTGCTCACCATGGCTACCGCCCCCGTGCTCGACAGCTTCGACCGCGCCATCCTCGGCCTGCTGCAGCGGGACAACACCCTGCCGCAGCGCGAGATCGCCGAGGACGTGCACCTGTCCACCCCAGCCGTGCAGCGCCGCATCAAACGCCTGCAGGACAGCGGTGTGATCGCGGCCAACGTGGCGGTAGTCGCCGCAGCCAAGGTCGGGCGACCGCTGACCATCATCGTCGAGGTGCGCGTGGTCAGCGAGCAGCGCGAACGCGTGGCGCCGTTCAAGCGCCGCGTGCAGGACGACCCGGCGGTGCAGCAGTGCTACTCGATCACCGGCGACGGCGATTTCCTGCTGCTGGTGTCGGCCGCGTCGATGGAAGAGTACGAGGCGATCACCGAGCGGCTGTTCGGTGGCGATGACAACATCGAGCGCTTCCGCACCTCGGTTGTACTGGGAACGTTGAAGCGCAGTTTCGAAGTGCCACTGGATCCGGTTCTGTAGCGCTGAGCCATGCTCGACTGCGCTTTGACCGCAAAGCAACAGCCGCCGAGCATGGCTGGGCGCTACAGTCGGAGACCATGAACACATCGCCCTCCCCCGCCCGTCGCCTGCGCCGCTGGCTGCTGCGCGGCCTGTGGCTGGTCATCGCGATCGTTGCCGCCATGGCACTGTGGAACAGCCCATGGGCCGCTGCACCGAAACTGCTGTGGACACTCTCGCGGATGCCTCCGGCCACCGAGCTTCCGGTGCCGGTGGAAGGTGTGCGGCCCCGCCAGATCGCCGATACCTTCGGCGCCCCACGCGG
Source organism: Stenotrophomonas sp. GD03777 (assembly GCF_029842485.1). Lineage (NCBI taxonomy): Bacteria > Pseudomonadati > Pseudomonadota > Gammaproteobacteria > Lysobacterales > Lysobacteraceae > Stenotrophomonas > Stenotrophomonas sp. GD03777. Next base: position 15,174 of record NZ_JAOCGL010000084.1, on the reverse strand, counting down.
CCGTGACCGCTCCCACGCCGGCATCGACATCTTCGCCAGGCGCGGTACCCCAGTGCGCAGTGCCACCGCCGGCGTCGTCGTGGATGTCAGCGACCGCGGCCTCGGTGGCCGCCAGGTGTGGGTGATCGGGCCCGGGCGCGAGCGCTACTACTACGCCCATCTGGACGACTGGGCCGAGGGCCTGGCGCGCGGCCAGGTGGTCCAGGCCGGCGACCTTCTCGGCCACGTCGGCGACAGCGGCAACGCCAAGGGTACGCCGCCGCACCTGCACTGGGGCATCTACGGCACCGACGGCGCGCGCGATCCACTCCCGCTGCTGCGCTGACCCAGCCCACACCCGGATCATCGGATCGATTCGTTCATTATTTGTAAATAGGAATAGTTCGTATTACGATTTCTTTCGTTTCCGGTGGCGCCAGGACGGCCTGCCCGCCCTCCCCCTACCCGTAGCGCCTCGCCTTCTGGATGCCGGCCGAGCGCGCGTGCTCGTCCAGGACCCCCATGACCCGTTCCGCCTTCCGTACCCCGCAGCCGCAACGGCTGTCCGTTGCCGTGCTCGCCGTTCTCTGCGCCGTGGCCCCGGCCGCCTTCGCCGACACCGCCGCCGATCCGACCACCCTCGACAAGGTGGTGGTCAAGGGCGAACGCGCCGAAGGCTATTCGGTGCGCCGCACCTCGGCCGGCACCCGCTTCGACCTGGCGCCGCGCGAGATCCCTCAGTCGATCAGCATCATCAGCCACCAGCGCATCGAAGATCAGAACCTGGACGACATCATCGACGTGCTGGCCAACACCACCGGCGTGACCAGCACCCAGTCCGACAGCGAGCGCACCGAGTTCTACGCGCGCGGGTTCTACATCGATGCCTACCAGTTCGATGGCCTGCCCACGCAGATGGTGCAAAACTGGAGCTATGGTGATTCCGGCCTGGACCTGGCGCTGTACGACCGCGTGGAAGTGGTGCGCGGCGCCACCGGCCTGCTCAGCGGCGCCGGCAATCCGTCCGCATCGGTCAACCTGATCCGCAAGCACGCCGACAGCGCCGAGCTGGCCGGCAGCGTGTCGGTGAACGTGGGCAGCTGGGGCCGCACCCGCACCACGGTGGACGTGGGCAGCGCACTCAACGCCAGCGGCACCGTGCGCGGCCGCGTGATCGGCAGCTATCTGGACACCGACGGCCAGATGGACCGCTATAACCAGCGCAAGACGCTGGGCTACGCCGTCATCGACGCCGACCTGACCCCGGACACCCAGCTGAGCGTGGGCTACGACTACCAGCAGAAGCGCGCCAATGGCGCGACCTGGGGTGGCTTCCCGATGCTGTACTCCGATGGCTCGCGCACGGGCTACGACGAATCGTTCAACGCGAGCCCGAAGTGGACCTACTGGGACACCACCAGCAAACGCGCCTTCGCCACCCTGCAGCACGCCTTCAGCAATGGCTGGAAGTTCAAGGTCGGTGCCACGCACGATGAGACCAAGGCTGACGACAAGCTGTTCTACCCGGCCTACAACGACTGGACCACGGGCGCATCGAACTTCGACAAGACCACCGGCGCGGGCATCTCGCCGTCCGCGGGCTTCTACAACACCGAGCGCAAGGTCACCGGCGTCGATGGCTACGTTGATGGTCCGTTCCAGCTGTTCGGCCGCGAGCACCAGTTCATGGCAGGCCTGAGCTACAACAAGCGCGAGTACGCCAACTACGGCGACTACCAGGTCGGCGGTGCCGGCCAGACCTGGGATCCGTTCGCAAGCTATCTGAACTGGACCGGCAACATCAGCGAGCCGAACTGGAACCCGCTGGCACTGGCCAGCGAGGGCACCATCACCCAGAAGGCCGGCTACGCGGCCGCGCGCCTGTCGCTGGCCGATCCGCTGAAGCTGATCATCGGCGCCCGCTACACCGACTGGAAGAGCGAGGGCGAAGGCGCCGACCGCGCGCACAAGGTCACCACGCCGTACGCCGGGCTGGTGTTCGACATCAACGGCACGTACTCGACCTACGCCAGCTACACCGAAATCTTCCAGCCGCAGACGCTGAAGGACCGCAACGGCAGCTACCTCGATCCGGTCGATGGCAAGAGCTACGAAGTGGGCGTCAAGGGGGCGTGGTTCGACAACCGCCTGAATGCCTCGCTGGCGGTGTTCCGCATCGAACAGGACAACGTCGGCCAGGCCACCGGTGAACCCGTGCAGGGCAGCCAGAACGAGTTCGCCTATCGCGCCGCGCGTGGCACGGTCAGCCGCGGCTTCGAATTCGAGGTGAACGGCGAGCTGGCACCGGGCTGGAATGCCACCTTCGGCGCATCGCGCTACGTGGCCAAGGACATCAACGGCGCCGACATCAACACCAACCTGCCGCAGACCGCACTGAAGCTGTTCACCAGCTACACCCCGCAGTCGCTGCAGGCGCTGACCGTCGGTGGCGGTGCCAACTGGCAGAACCGCATCTACTACCCGGTACCGGCCTACGGCCGCATCGAGCAGGAAGGTTACGCACTGGTCAGTGCCTTCGTGCGCTACCGCATCTCGCCGGAGTTCAGCGTGCAGGCCAACCTCAACAACCTGCTGGACAAGAAGTACTACTCGCAGATCACCGGTTACGGTGCCTACGGCGATGGCCGCAATGGCTCGCTGACGTTCACCTGGGCATTCTGATCAGACGCGGGGTACGACCACCCCGCACCTGTAGCGCCGATCCCATGCCCGGCTCAGAGAATCAGCCGAGCGCGGGCTCGGCGCTACATCCGCAAGGCAGCGCCGGAACTGGCCGGCGCTGCCACCCTCACATCAGAACCGCAGGTCCGCGCGCAGGTACCAGTAACGGCCACGCGGGATGTCGTAGGTCGAGGCGTCATACCCGTTCAACGAGCACGACAGGCAGATCGGCGGATCCTTGTCGAACACATTGTTCAGGCCCGCGGTCAGCTGCAGCCCCTTCATCCAGTCGATCTTGTAGCCCACCTGCATGTCGTGGAAGGTGGTGGCCGAGAGCGTGTTGGTGCCGTCGGCCTGGTTGCTGCACACCGGGAATGCCACGGCATCGCCGCAGTTCTCGGTCAGCTCGGAGATGTGCCGCACCGTCCAGTTCGCACTCCAGCGATCCATTGTCCAGGCGATGCTGGCGTTGCTGGTCCACTCCGGAATGGAGCTGTCGGACACTTCCACGCCCGGCTTCTGCGGCTGCTTCTGGCCCGCCGCACCGGTGGCTTCGTAGCGACCCACGAAGGTGTTCTTCCAGCCCAGCTTGAACTGACCGATCGAGCTCTGCGGCAACGTCCAGAACAGATCCACATCCCAGCCATCGGTCTTGATCGAACCCAGATTGGTCAGCCGGTTGTTGAAGCTGCTGACCGCGCCGGTGCTGGCACGGGTGATGCCGTTGCAGTAGATCGGGTCCAGCGTGTCCACGCACAGGTCCAGCTGGGTCTGCGCGTTGATTGCCTGGATCGCGCCGTCGATGGCATGGCGGTAGAAGGTCACTTCCACATCGAAGCGCTCCGACCACGAACTGTTGCTGCCAAACCATGGGCTCCACACGAAGCCTGCGCTGAAGCTGCGCGAGCGTTCCGGATCCAGCTCGCGGTTGCCGCCAGTGGTCACCGAGATCTGCGAGTTGGCCTGCTGGAACCCGGCCGGTACGCCCAGCGCAGCACAGTTGGCCGCGCTGCCACGCGGCGGCGTACCGCCCAGGCCCACCGAGCACGGATCGAACAGCTGCAGGTCGGCACGCGCGGCCGAGCCGTACAGCTCACCGATCGATGGTGCACGGAAGCCTTCGGCATAGGTCGTGCGCAGCACGAAGTCATCGGTGACCTGCCAGCGCAGGCCGTACTTGGGCGTGAATTCACCACCGAAGGTGGAGTAGTCCGAATAGCGCCCGGCCAGGCTCAGATCCAGCTTCTTGCCGAAGGTCGAATCGGCGAAGATCGGCACGCTCAACTCCAGATACGCCTCGTTGACGTCATAGGAACCCGAGGTCGGCTGCGACGGCACGCCGTTGTAGTGGCCGGCCACCGTCAGCGGATCGGGCTGGTACGAACCCTCGTACTTGCGATACTCGAAGCCGGTAGCGAACGACACCGGGCCGGCCGGCAGCGTGAACAGGTCGCTGGACAGGTTGGCGGTGAACAGGCTCAGTTCGTTCTGGCTGCGGTCACGCACCACCGGCTGGATCCACTTCAGCATGTCCGGGGTGATCGAACCGACACCGCCGAAGATGTTCAGCGGCACGCAGCCCGGCGTCGCCGCACAGACCGACGGATCGCCCAGCGCCATGTTGACGTTGTAGATGTTGTAGCTGCCGTAGTTGGTCTGTTCGGCCTTGTTCTTGCTGTACATGCCGTTGACGTCCCAGTACCAGCTGCGGTCAGCCGCCTGGAAGTTGCCGACGAAGCCGGTGGCGAAATACGTGGTGTCCACTTCCTGCTTGAACACGCGCGCGCCGCCTTCCACCGGGCGGCGGCCGATCAGGCTCAGGTTGTCACCCGAGACCAGGTCGAAGCCGAACGGGTTGTACGGATTGAGCGCGGACACGGTGATGTTGTCGGCCAGCGGATTGCCGGTGGCGCCATCGGGGCCGAAGAACAGCGGCTCCGGGCCGGCCTGGTTGGTCGACTCACGACGGTTGCCCAGTGCCTTGACGTACCACTGCACGTTGTCGGTGATGTCGAAGCGGAACTGACCGAACAGGCCCTTGCGCTCCGAGGGCGTCAGCACCATGTTGTACTCGGCGAAATTGAACCGGTCGGCGCTGGTGAAGCAGTGGTAGTCATCGGTGCGCGCGCAGCCGGCGCTGCCGTCGTAGCGCGGGTTGCTCACGCCGGTATTGGGCACGATGTTCTGCACCGCGCCGGTGTTCGGGTCGGTGAACATGAAACGACCCTGCGGAATGCCACCGCTGCCGAACGCCAGCCCGGTGCCGGGAATCGGGAAGCGCGACTGCTCGCGGTCCTTGGCAAACACCGGATCCTGCTTGGTCCAGCTGGCGCCCAGGAACAGGCTGAAGCGGTCGCCGCTCTTGCCCCAGGCCAGGTCCACGCCCTTCTGCGTGCCATCGCCCTTGCTGTACTCGCCATAGTTCAGGGTCACCTGGCCGCCATCGAAGTCACGGCGGGTGATGATGTTGACCACGCCGGCAATGGCGTCGGAACCGTACAGCGACGACGCGCCATCTTCCAGCACTTCGATGCGCTCGACGATGGCCAGCGGAATGGTATTGAGATCGGTGGCCGAGCCGACGCCGGATGCGGATGACTCATTGACCCAGCGGATGCCGTCGACCAGCACCAGCACGCGCTTGGCGCCCAGGTGGCGCAGGTCCACCTGCGCCGAACCGGCACCTACACCACTGCCATCGGGCGGGAAGCCGAAGTTGCCGGACGAGTTGAACTTGGCGTTGAGCGCCGAACCGGAACCGGTGAGCTGCTGCAGCACTTCGCCGATCGAGGTCAGGCCGGTGCGTTCGATATCGCCGCGCGTCAGCGTCTGGATCGGCACCTGGCCCTCCACCTCAGCGCGCTTGATGCGGGTACCGGTGACTTCCACCGCATCCAGGTTGGTGGTGGATTGTGCAGCGGCACCCAACGGTGCCAGGGTCATCACGCACAGCGCGACGGCAACCGCCAAAGGGCGGTGGTGCAGGTGATTCATTCGCTCTCTCTCCAAAGGAATGTCGGGACATGGGCCGCCGCACTCCCTCCCTGCATGGCGGCGCCGTCTCCTTTGTAAACAAGTGGTAAAAATCGCGGCGTGATGATCGACACTCTTTCACGCGGAATTGACGCAATTGCAGGCCGATTGCGTCAGATAGCTGCAGGTTATGACCGGACGATACTGTTCACCGCAGGCAGCCTTGATGCAGGCTGCGACAGCGCGCGCCGGTAGCTTCCGCATTCACGGAAAAGGCCTTTGCCGGATCGTTTCAGGAATAGTTTGAAAATTCCTTCATTCAGGAGGCCCCACCAGTCGACCCAGCGCAGACTCGCACCTCCAGCCATTCGCGGGAGGGCCGAGCATGAAAGCAGTGACTGCCGTGCCGGGCGTCACGATGGTGATGACGCTGCTTCTTTCCCTGGCAGGTGAATCGAGAGCAGGCGGCGTGATCGAGTGCAACAACTGTCCCTCTCCCAGCGATGCGGCCTTGGCCTCGGGAGAGGGACTGACGGTTGTGGTGGATTTCGAGAGAGCCGAGTTGACTGCTTTCCACGTTGAACATGACCCTGAGCGCAGAAAGTGGCGAGCACATCCGACCCAGGTTCCAGTGCAGATTGAAATGGCTTTTCTGCGGATCCTGGATGCGACGCTGTCAGCAGGGCAAGCGCCGCTCATGCAGCAATCACCGCATGAGCAGCAGTGAGACAACGCTCTATCGCACGAAGGCAATGCGCTCCATGCCAGTGGCTTCGGCCGCAGCCAATATCCGCGCCATGCCTTCGTACTCGGCCGCCGGATCGGTGGCGATGCGCAGCTCCGGCAGGTTGCCGGCATGCTCGCCCGCCTGTGCCTGCAGGCGCGCCTGCAGTTCGCCGATCGCCATCGGCTGGCCGTTCCAGCTGAGCTGGTTGGCAGCGTCCAGGCGCAGCTCGATCGGAGGCGGCGGTTCGGGACGGTCGACCACCCGATCGGTGGCCTGCGGCAACTGCACCGCAATCGGCCGGGCCACGATGGGCGCGGTCACAATGAAGATGATCAACAGCACCAGCATCACATCCACCAGTGGCGTGACATTGATGTCCGCCAGCGGGCCGCTTCTTCCTGCGCTACTGAACGCCATGTGCCGCTCCCTGCAGCCGGGCCGTTCGCCCAAGGCCGACGTTACGACGCCTGCAACCCCGTGCGGCAGGGCCTGCGCGGATTCATTCAGCTGTCGTTGCCGACGCCCGGCGTGCACGCAATGCGAAACTGAATTCAGCCATTGCCCGCTATGCTGCCCGCCATGACCCGACGCACTTCGACCGCCCTGTCCCTGCTGCCCTTGGCCACCACGCTGCTGATCGGCTGCGCCAATGCCCAGTCCCTCGATGCCCAGAACGCGCAGCTGAAAGCCGCGATCGCAGCCGCCGAACGCGGCCAGTTCGATCCTGGCCAGGCCGCTGCGCTCAGCCGTCACCCGGCCTATGGCTGGCTGGAGTACGCCAACCTGCGCCGCAACATCGATACCGTCGATACCGCGCAGGCGCAGGCCTTCCTCAAGCGCTACGACGGCCAGGCCGTGGCCACCACCTTCCGCAGCGTGTGGCTGCCCTCGCTCGCACGCCGCCAGGACTGGCCGACCCTGCTGGCAAACTGGGCGCCCACCGAAAACACCGGCCTGCGCTGTGCGCAGCTGACCGCGCGCCAGGTGACGGGCAAGGTCGATCCGCAGTGGATCAGTGAAGCGCAGGATCTGTGGCGCAAGAACGGCAAGTCGCTGCCGGACGGCTGTGATGCCGTTTTTGCCGTGCTGCAGGCACAGGGTGACCTGAGCGACGCCCTGCGCTGGGAACGCATCGATGCCGCCGCCGATGCCCAGCAACCGGCGGTGATGCGCAGCGCTGCACGCGGCCTGCCTGCCGCCGACCTGGCGCTGGCGAACAATTACGCCGCCTTTGTCGACAAGCCCAATGCCAGCGCCCTGAACTGGCCACGCAACGAGCGCAGCCGGCGCATCGCCACCGATGGCCTGGCCAAGCTGGCCAAGGCCGACCCCGGCGCCACCGAGCAGCAGCTGCCGCAGTACGCCCAGACGCTCGGCCTGAGTGCCGACCAGCAGGGCCAGGTGCTGTACCAGATCGCGCTGTGGACAGTGGCCTCCTATCTGCCCGATTCGGCACGCCGCCTCAACGCGGTGCCGGAGTCGGCCTATGACGAACGCCTGCACGAGTGGCGCGTGCGCGAAGCGATGTCGCGCGGCGACTGGCCGGCGGCGCTGACCGCCATTCGCAAGATGGGCAGCAAGCAGCGCAGCGACCCGCGCTGGCGCTACTTCGAAGGCCGCATGCTGGAGAAGACCGGCCAGGCCCAGCAGGCGCAGCCGCTGTTCCGCGAGGCCGCGCGCGCGCCGACCTTCCACGGCTTCCTCGCCGCCGACAAGCTGCAGCAGGGCTACACCCTGTGCCCGTGGAAGCCGAACGACAGCGCACAGGCACAGGCGGTGATCGCGCGCGACCCGGCCATCCAGCGCGCGATGGCGCTGTACCAGATCGACCGCGCTGGCTGGGCCGTGGCCGAATGGAACAGCGCGCTGTCGCGCTTCGATGACACCCAGCGCCGCCTCGCCGTGCGCGTGGCGCAGGACAATGGCTGGTTCGACCGCGCCGTGTTCGCGCTCGGCAAGCAGCCGCAGGAACAGCGCCTGTACGACCTGCGCTTCCCGCTGCATCACGACGCCACCATCCGCCGCGAATCGGCACGCAACGCGATCGACCCGGCCTGGGTGGCCGCGGAGATCCGCGCCGAGAGTACCTTCACTCCCCGTGCGCGCTCGCCTGCCAATGCCATGGGCCTGATGCAGGTGCTGCCGGCCACCGGTGCCAGCGTGGCCAAGTCGATCGGCCTGACCGGCTACGGCGGCGCCGACAGCCTGTACGACCCGGACACCAACATTGCCATCGGCACCGCCTACCTGCGCCAGCTGATGAACAAGTACGACGGTCTGCCGTACGTGACCATCGCCGCCTACAACGCCGGCCCGACCCCGACCGCACGCTGGCAGGGCCAGCGCCCGGGCTTCGATCCGGACCTGTGGATCGAGACCATCAGCTACAAGGAAACCCGCGAGTACGTCGCCCGCGTGCTGGCCTTCAGCGTGATCTACGACTGGCGCCTCAATGGTGATGCGCTGCCGCTGAGCGACCGCCTGATGGGCCGCCTGGTGGACAAGCGCAAGAAATTCAGCTGCGCGGCCGACGCTGAGCAAGGTGGCGATTGATCGCACTGCGGTCGTGCCGGCGGCTGGCCTCGATCGGAATATGCACCGCCTGGGTGCTGCTTCGGGGTGGCGCGGCCTGCCGTGATGCCTCTGTATTGGTAGTGCCGGCCGTGCGATCATTCCCCCATGAAGATCTATCTTGTCGGCGGCGCCGTGCGCGACCGCCTGCTGCAGCGCCCTGCCGGCGACCATGACTGGGTGGTGGTTGGCGCCACGCCCGCGCAGATGGAAGCGCTGGGCTACACTGCGGTTGGCCGTGACTTCCCGGTGTTCCTGCACCCGAACACGGGTGAGGAATACGCACTGGCGCGCACCGAGCGCAAATCCGGCCGCGGCTATCGCGGCTTCGTGGTGGATGCTGATCCGGCCGTAACGCTGGAAGAAGACCTGCAGCGCCGCGACTTCACCATCAACGCGATTGCCTGCGACGAAGACACCGGCACGCTGGTCGATCCCTACGGCGGTGTGCGCGATATCGAGCAACGCGTGCTGCGCCATGTCGGTCCTGCGTTCGTCGAAGATCCATTGCGCGTGCTGCGCGCGGCCCGTTTCATGGCGCGCTTCGCACCGCTGGGCTTTACCGTCGCCGAAGAGACCATGGCGCTGATGCGCGAGGTCGCCGCCAGTGGCGAGCTGGACGCGCTGGTGCCGGAGCGCGTCTGGCAGGAACTGCGCAAGGCGCTGGTCAGTGAGCGGCCCTCCGCCTTCCTGCGCACGCTGCACGATGCGCATGCCCTGGGCCCGATCCTGCCCGAGCTGGAAGCGCTGTACGGCGTGCCGCAACGTGCCGAGTTCCACCCCGAGATCGATACCGGCATCCACCAGGAAATGGTCAGCGACATGGCCGCGAAACTGGCGCCGGGTGATGACCTGGTCGGCTTCGCCGCGCTCACCCACGATCTCGGCAAGGGCCTGACCCCGCCGGAGGAATGGCCGCGCCACATCATGCACGAGCAGCGCGGCATCAAGCCGCTGAAGGCACTGTGTACGCGGTTGAAGATTCCCGCCGAGCACCAGCAGCTGGCCGAAGCGGTCTGCCGCGAGCACTTGAACGTGCACCGCATCGACGAACTACGCGATGCCACCGTGCTGGAACTGCTGGGCCGCTGTGATGCGCTGCGCCGGCCGGAACGCGTGGCCCGCATCGCGTTGTGCTGCGAGGCCGACAAGCGCGGCCGGCTCGGTTTCGAGGATGCCGACTACCCGCAGGGCGAAACGCTCAAGCGCCTGCACCGGGCAGCGCTGTCAGTGCAGGCGCGGGATCTGGATACCACGCATCTGAAGGGCCCGGCCATCGGTGAGGCACTCGCCAAGGCCCGGGTGAAAGCCATCGCCGCTGCCCGCTGAAGCATCTGGTGATGCCGGCTGCTGGCCGGCACCTTCACATCGCCCGTCTAACGACGGCGCTTCCGCGAGAAATGGTCGACAGCATGAGCACCCAACATGATGGGTTGCATCAAGAGGAACAGCCATCCACCCAGCCGGAGCGTCTCCACCGGATTGAACCGGGTGATGAACGCAGCTGCCAGAGTCAAACCCACAAGAAGGCCGATCTCATAGACCCACAGCGATCGGTTAGAACGCTTGCCCACGATGCTCCTCCCCATTGAACAGGACGCGCTTGCAAGCCATCGCAGCCGTCCTGCACCACGGGTAGTGCCGGCCGTTGGCCGGCAACCACGCAATCGCTGGATTCAGTGCGCCATGCCGCGGGTAATCGCCGCCGCACGCTGCTTCAGCTGGGCCACGGCATCGGGAATCATCTCCATGCCCACGTCCAGGCCCGGGTTCAGGACCAGGCCGACGCCGTCGCCGATACCGGCCAGCAGCGCGTGCACCGCGATCGGCATGGCATGCGCAAACTGCGGCAGCTGCTCGTGCCACAGGCCCGCGCGCTCGGGGGCAGTGAACACCGCGAACATCGGCTCGCCGCTCTCGCTGGTCAGCACCAGCGGCGAGATGCTTTCGTCCCAGGCGCCATCCTCACCAATGGCCTTGTCCAGCAGCACGAACGCCGTCGAAGTCAGCAGGCCGTCGAGGAACTGCGCTGCGGTCAGCGTACCGTCCTGGGCCTGCAGCAGGCGCACCTCGAGGTCGTTGAGGGGTTCGAACGGGGTGTCGTGGTCCATGGTCGGTTCCGGTACGTGGTTGCAGGCTGCAACTTTAACAGGCCGGGAGTGAGGCACGGCAGCGTATCGGTAGGGGCTTCAGCGGCCGATGAGACTTTCTGCGGGAATGCCCAGGTTGCGGTGAAGCTTCCGGATCATTTCAAGAGTCAGACCGCGCTTGCGATTCAACACTTCATAGACACGGTTGAGCTGGCCGATGGAGGGCACCAGATCCTTCACGGTCAGACCGCCCTGCTCCATGCGGAAGCGGATTGCATCGATAGGATCTGGCGGCTCGATCGGGTAGTGCTTCGCTTCGTAGGCTTCAACCAGCGTTACGAGAATTTCAAATCGATCGCCATCCTCGCTGCCCAGCTCCGGCTCGTTGTCGACATAGAACGAAATCTCGCGCAGCGCGTTTTCGTAGTCGCTTTCCGTACGGATGGGATGGATGTTCATAGAAGCTCCACAGTGTCGGCATCGATCCGGTCGTACTCGGCGTGGGTGCCAATGAACTTGATGTAGACCACTTGAAACCTGTAACCCACAGCGACGATGAGCCGGTAGCTGTTGCCCTTTATGTTGAACACCACACGACTATTGGCCACGAAACTTGCGCTTGCGTAACGTTGGCGTACGTCATGCGGTGTGTCCCAGACGGCGTGCCTCACTTCGTCATACCAGGACCTCAGCGCTGCTTCCGAATCAGGGTGACGTTCCCAGAATCGTTTCAGCGTCGCCAAAGCAACCACTTTCATTCGGACATCCTAGTCCCAATATGGGACATAAGCAACCGTTTCATCTTCATCAGCGGCCGATGTATCCGTGCCGCCACAGCCAGCCCAGCGCAGCCAGCCCGGCCACCACCACCAGCATCAACGGCAGGCCGAAGCGGTGCCGCCACGGGATCGGCACCCCACCCAGCTGCTGGTCCATGGCCTCGGTATCCAGCACCCAGCCGTGCTCGCAACGGGTACAGGCCAGTTCGTAGCGGCGCTGGTAGGTGAAGCCGAACAGCAGGTCGATGCGCGCCATTTTGTAGCGCAGCTGCGGGGCGAATTCGGTTTCGGTCTGGCAGCGCAGGCAGTGGTGGGCTTCGGTGGGGCCGACGATCAGCACCCGTTCCTGTTGGCCGATCAGGATCATGACCGGGTGCCTTGGCAGGCGGGCTGGGCCAGCAGCCAGGCTTGGGCGGCGGCCACGGTGGCGGCGTCCCCCTTGACGCGCTGGTCGGGCTCGATCTTCAAGCCATCACCACGATCATTGCGGTCCCGCATCACGCTGGTGGTCAACAGCAGGCGACTGCCATCGGCAAGCGTGTGCACGACATTGCCAGTGGAGACACCCGCAGTAGGCTGACCGAAACTCCGCGTCTGCAGACGACCACGCCACGCCAGCACCGAGGCCTCGCCCGAACTGCCGGTGCGCGGCCCGAACAGCACCGCCACCGGCGCGCCGGGCTGCCGCAGCACATAGCCGGACTGGCCGAAGTCCAGCACCGACTTGCCTGCACGCTGTACAGCGGTCGCGGTCAACGTCCAGCGCTCCGGCCCCTGTGCGGCTTCGAACGCTCCCACATCTTCGTTGTTCACCACCGAGGTGCGCAGCAACGGTGCCATGCCCAGCAGCATCGGCCACATGTTGCCACCGCTGTTGTCACGCAGGTCGACGATCCAGCCACAGCGCATGCCGTCGTCCTTGCTACGGATTACCTGCTGCCACCGCGCGGCGCGCTGGATGTCCTGGCGGAATTTCTCCTGCGGCGTCGCGCCGGGCATAGGGGCATAGCCCTCGATGACCACCCAGCCGATGCGCGCATCCACCGCATCGACGGCCTTGGCCCGGTCCACGGCGGCGGCACCGGCCTGCTGCGCGCGCACAAGGGATTCACGCTGGCGCTGGGTCGTGGTCCATGCACCATGGTGGCCGGTGCTGAGCGCAATGGCTTCGCGCAGAACGGCCAGCCGTTGCGCGGGATCGCCCTGCGCCGATTGCAGGCGGATGCGGATGGCGGGCCAGTCCACCCGATCGCGATACAGCGCCTGGCGTTCAAGCAGGCTGAGGATCTCGGCCAGGGTCTCCGGCGAGGGCACCTCGACCGTGCTTGGCGTATCGGCCATGGCGCCGGTCGCCAGCAACACGAACATCAGCGTGCCGATGCGACGCACTCCCTTGCGAACCTGCATGCGACGCTTCCTTGTCGTTGAGTCAGGACCGCAGCATAACCGGGGCATGATCGCTTGCGCCACGCGCGAACTGTCGTATCCGGCCCGGTCGCGGGTTGCAGCAAGGCGGCTTGCGTGCAGTCACCACATTGCAACTTTGCCCATGTCATCGCGGCGCACAACGCGCCAAGGTGGCCTCCGTCGGCGCTTCCTGCGCTGACCGGGATTGGCGTCCTGAATGAAGCTTTTCACGAGCGGGCTTGCAACGTCGTTGCCGGCCCGAACAATGCACCGTCCGTCGTTCTGCGGCGGGCGGTGCGTGGGGATCCCCGGATCCGCCGGCGTCATTCCTCGTGAAGAGCTTCACCGGCACGCCAACCCGCACCGCCCGCCACCTTGCATCCCGCAGGTGGCCTTGCCTTGTGAGGTTGCTGCCATGAACTCGCCCTACCCCACCTATCCACGCCTGCAAGCTCTGCTCGGCGCTGCCCTGCCCGGCCTGCAGCTGTCCACTACGGCCGCCGAAGCGCTGGAAGATGCGCTCACCGAAGCCCACGAACAGGCGCCGCCGTCGGCGTTCTTCGCCCGGTTGCGCGGCATCGCACACAGCCACGGAGCCGACGGCCAGGCGTGGCGCGAGCGGCAACTCAGCGAGGCACGCGGTCGGGAACTGGCCGAGGCGACGCGCTGTCTTGCCGCATTGTCCGCCTGCGGTGGTGTGTTGCTGGCCGCACAATCGGCGCGCGACATGGATGACGCGCAGGCACAGTGTCCACCGCAGGTGGAGGAAGGGTTGCTACATGCGGTGGTGGTGTTGGCCGATCGTGCCGGGGCGCTGGTGGAACCGGATGCTTGCGCACCGCTGTTGTAGAGCCGAGCCTATGCTCGGCTGCGCGGAGGTCATGGCGCCGGTGGGATTCGTGCCGACCAAGGTCGGCACCTACCAGAGCGGGTCGGACATCTGCACCGCGCGCTACCAGTCCGCGCGCAGGCCGATGTTGCCTTCGATGACGCGGCGCTTCTCGTTGCGGTCGCCGCCCAGCTCCCGCGTGTAGTCAGCCACGGCATAGGCGCTGATGGTGCGGTTGAAGCGCCCTACCACACCTACACCGGCTTCGAGCGCGCGCGAGCGCTGCGAATTGACGATCACGTCGCCGTCGAAACGGATGCGGTCTTCGCCGGAACGCCCGTGCCAGTAGTTGAGCTTGAAATACGGCTGCCAGCCGTTGTCGGCCAGCTGGTAATCGCCGGCCAAACGCAGGCCCACACGGCCGGTCCAGGCGTTGTCGTTGTCGAAGCGCACGCTCGATACTTCATCGCGACGGTCATCCAGCGAAGTGCGCTGCCAGATCACCTGCACCTGCGGTTCCAGCCACCATGCGGACTGCCCGACGTGCAGCAGCGGCTTGCCGGCCTCCACCGACACGCTGGTGCCGTCGCCGCTCAGGCCGAAGCCGAGCCCGCGCGAGGAACGCACGCGGCCGTCGTAGCGGCTCTGCATCGCCACGGCGTCGATGTAGCCACCGCTGCTGTCGGTGAACGTCCAGTACAGGCCCACGTGCTTGTCGTCCAGGCGGTTCTGGCCCACCTGTACGTTCTCCCAGCCCAGTGCCAGGCCGGTGGTCTTGCCCTGCGCGCGGGTGCGGCCGACGAACACGCCGATCTGGTTGCGGTGGTTGTCCGACGCCGCGGCCCACACGTCGAGGCCGGCCTGCAGGCCCATTACATCGCCATCAAAGCCGGGCTGCGCATCGCCCTTCCAATGGATCTCGCTGCTCTGCCCCACCAGGCGGCCCCAGGCGGTGCGGAATGCGCCCTGGTTGTACAGCAGGCGCTGTTCGCCCTGCCGCTCGTGGAAGGTACCGAGGCTGGCCAGCGAGGTCTCGCGCAGCAGCGGCGGCACCACCGCGTAGGCGGCGGTCTCCACGCGGTACAGCGGTACCACCGCGCCTTCGGCCGGGCGTGCACCCGGCGTCGGCGGTGCACC
>NZ_JAOCGL010000083.1:0-18832 GCF_029842485.1 Stenotrophomonas sp. GD03777 | reverse complement strand
CCGCGATGGCGGCGACCAGCGCGTCCTGGTCATCCAGCGAGGCGATCACCGGATGGGCGCCGGCCAGTTCGGCCGGGAGGTCCTGCGCGCTGCGCACGATGACGGTGAGTTCGTGGCCGTGGGCCAGCGCGTGGCGGGCGATCTGGCGGCCGATGTTGCCGGTGGAACCAACGAGGGCGATCTTCATGGCAGGACTCCGTGAGGCGATGTGGGCTGGGAATGGGGCCACTCTAGGCTGCTGCAGTCGCTCGAAAAACAGCGTATAACGCGCTTGTTTGTTGCGTGGATCGAGCATATGGACCGATTGACCGCCATGACCGTGTTTGTCGAGGTGGCCGAGCGCGGCAGCCTCACCGCCGCCGCGGAAGTGCTGGACATGTCGCGGGCGATGGTCAGCCGCTACCTGGCCGAGGTCGAGGGCTGGCTGGGTGCACGCCTGCTGCACCGGACCACGCGCCGGGTCAGCCTGACCGGCCCGGGCGAGGCGGCGTTGGCGCGCTTCCGGCAGATGCTGGCGATCGGCGAAGAACTGCAGGGCGAGCTGGCCAGTGATGATCCCGAGCCGCACGGTACGCTGCGCGTGACCGCCAGCGTGTCGTTCGGGCAGAGCCACCTGGCACGGGCGGTGGCCGGTTTCGTCGCGCGCCATCCGGCGGCGCGCATCGAGCTGCTGCTGGTCGACCGCACGGTGAACCTGGTCGAGGAGCGCGTGGACCTGGCCGTGCGCATTGCGCGCCAGATCGACCCCAGCCTGATCGCGCGGCGGCTGGCCACCCGCCGCTCGGTGCTGTGCGCGACGCCGTCGTACCTGCAGGCGCGTGGCACGCCGACCGCGCCGGAGCACCTGGCCGCGCACAACTGCCTGACCCACCACTACGTCGGCAAGAGCCTGTGGCAGCTGCACCGCGATGGCCGTTCGCTGTCGGTGGCGGTGGGCGGCAACATCAGCGCCAACGAGGCCTCGCTGCTGCTGGAGGCGGTACGCGCCGGTGCCGGGATCGCCATGCTGCCGACCTACCAGGTGGCGCCACTGCTGCGCAGCGGCGAGCTGATCGAACTGCTGCCCGGATTCAGTCTGGACGAGCTCGGCATTCATGCCGTGTACGCGTCACGGCGCCAGCAGCCCGCTATCATGCGGCGATTCCTGGATTACCTGGCCGAGTGTTTCGCCAGCCCGGCCTTCCAGGATCTGGATTGGCGCCCGCCGGGCAAGGAGAACACATGAACCATGGACAGGCCTTGATCGACCACAACCGTGCTGCCTGGGACCGCCAGGCCAGCGAAGTGCGCGAATGGTCGCGCCCGGTGGAGAGTTCAACCATTGCCGCCGCGCGCGAAGGCCGCTGGCAGGTGCACCTGACCCCACGCGCGCTGCCACTGGACTGGCTGGGCGACGTGCGCGGCCGTCGCATCCTGTGCCTGGCTTCGGGCGGCGGCCAGCAGGCACCCGTGCTGGCCGCTGCGGGCGCCGACGTCACCGTGTTCGACCTGTCCGACGGGCAGCTGGAACAGGACCGCAGGGTCGCTGCGCGCGACGGCCTGCAGCTGCGCACGGTGCAGGGCGACATGCGCGACCTGCACGTATTCGCCAATGACAGCTTCGACGTGGTGTTCCATCCGATCTCCAACCTGTACGTACCCGACGTGCGCCCGGTGTGGACCGAATGCCGCCGCGTGCTGGCGCGCGATGGCATGTTGATGGCCAGCTTCTACAACCCCGTGCTGTTCGTCGGTGCACGTGATCCGCAGCTGGATGCACAGGGTTTGATCCGGCCGCAGTACGCCATTCCCTATTCGGACCTGGAAGACCTGCCCGCCGCAGAGCGTGAGGCGAAACTCGCCCGCGGCGATGCGCTGACCTTTGGCCACAGCCTGACCGAACTGATCGGCGGTCAGCTGGATGCAGGCTTCGTGATTGATCGGTTCATGGAAGACTGGCAGCCGAAGCCGCGCTTCCTGATCGACCGTTACCTGCCCACCTTTCTGGCCACCCGCGCACGCAGGATCGGCTGAGGCCGATCCCGGGGAAAAAGCGCGGCGTACAATGGACGGCCCCACGTTGTACAGGCGTCGTCCCTTGTCGTATCCCTATCCGCTGGTCGTATTCGATCTCGATGGCACGCTGGTCGACAGCGCAGCTGACATCGCCGAAGCGCTGAACCGCACGCTGGAAGCCATCGGCATGGCACGGGTGCCGGAAGCCACCGTGCTCGGCTGGATCGGCGACGGTGTGCGCCGCCTGGTCGAACAGGCCGTGCACGCCGCCGGTCGTGAGGTCGACCTGGCCGAGGTCATGCCGGTGTTCATGGTGCACTACCGTGAATGCCTGCTGCGCAGCCCGCGCCTGTTCGATGGCGTGGCCGACGCACTGGCGCAGCTGCGCGCGCGCGCCGTGCCACTGGCGATCTGCACCAACAAGCCCGAAGCACTGGTGCCGCCGCTGCTGCAGCACCTGGGCATCGGTGATGCGTTCGCGCTGGTACTGGGCGGCGATTCACTGCCGCAGCGCAAGCCCAGCGGTGAGCCGCTGCGGCATATCGCTGCGCACTTCGGGCTGCCGGTCGATGCCTGCCTGATGGTGGGTGATTCGCTGACCGACTACCGCGCCGCCGAAGATGCGGGCATGCCGATCGCGCTGGTCCGCTACGGCTACCCGCGCGGTCTGGACCTGGCCACCGCGCATGCGGTGGCGGTGATCGATGACCTGCGTGAACTGCCGGGGTTGCAGGGCTGACGCAGGGGTAGTGCCGGCCGCCGGCCGGCAACCCGGAATGCGTTGCCGAAGGTCATGATGTTGCCGGCCAGCGGCCGGCACTACCATGACCGTCGCGATCATTTCGGCTGGTAACGCACACTCACCTGGTACTCACGGCCCGGCTGGTTGAACCACGCCACCGTCTCATACCTGCGGTCGAACACGTTGGCGGCACGCGCCAGCAGCGACCACGACGGCGTCAGCGCGTACTCGGCGCGCAGATCCAGCGTGCCGTAACCCGCCACCTTCACCGCGTTGGCGGCATCGTCATAGCGCTTGCCCGCTCCCTGAACCGTCAGGCCTGCGCGGAAGGCCCCGAAACGTCGATCGAGGTCCAGGCGCGCGGTCTGCTGTGCACGACGCGGCAGCCAGTTGTCGAACTGGGTGCTGCCGCCGGTGCGGTTGCGTGGGTCGGTGTAGCTCAGCTGGGCGTTGATGTCGAAGCCGGCCAGCAGCACGCCACCGGTCAGTTCGGCACCGCGGATGCGCGCCTTCTCCACCTGCTGCATCCTGAAGGTCGCCGCATCGTAGGTGATCAGATCATCGATGCGGGTTTCATAGACGTCCAGGCCCCAGTGCCAGCCCTGTCCCTGCTGCGAAACGCCCAGGTTGGTGCTCTTGGACTTCTCCGGGTTCAACGTCGGCACACCGCTCCACGGGTCGTACAGGTCGCTGAAGGTCGGCGCCTTGAACGCAGTGCCGTAACTGGCATTGACACGCAGGCCGTGGCCGAGCTCCATCGCCCAGCCGAGGCTGCCGGTGGCGTGGTTGCCGAACTGCTGGTTGTCGTCGTTGCGCGCGCTGGCCTGCAGCTGGTGGCGACCGAAGCGTCCCTGGTACTGCACGAACACGCCGGTGTTGCGGCGGCTGTCGACCCGATATCCGGCACTGCTGCCATCCAGGTTGTCTTCGCTCCAGTCCACGCCGGTGCTCAGCAGCTGGCCTTCGGCCAAGGCGAAGTCACCCTGCAGCGAGGCACTGTCGCGGTGGGTCTGAGCGCTGCCACGGGCATCGAAGTCACCGAAGTTGTCCGACTCGTTGTCACTGCGCCCGACATTGGCGGTGAACGACAGGCGTTCGGACGGGGTGTAGCGCACCTTGCCGGCCAGCACCTGCTGGCGGGTTTCCGAATAGTTGTAGTAGCCGTCGTAATGGTTCTTTCCGTCGGCACGCAATGCACTGCCTTCCACGTTCCATTGGTCGTTGAAGGTGTAGCCACCGCGCAGGCTCTTGGACAGGTTGCGGTAGCCATCGCGGTCATGTTCGTCGGCAAAGCAGCCGGTGAACAGCGTTGCCGAGCCGCGGCAGGCATCGATGCCATCGGAATGCTGGTAGGCGATGTCGGCGCCGAACCAGCCGCGTTCGGTCCCGCCGCCGATCCCGCCGCTGGCTTCGCGCAGGCCGTTGCTGCCGCCACCGAGCTGGAAGTGCGGGGCGAAATCACCCTGGTTGCGGCGGGTGAAGATCTGGATCACGCCGCCAATGGCATCGGCGCCGTACAGGCTCGACTGCGGGCCACGCACGATTTCCACGCGCTCGATCTGCGCCAGCGGCAGGTCTTGGTACATCGCCAGGCCGAGGTCGGCACTGTTGATGCGCACGCCGTCGACCAGCACCACGGTGTGGCCCGAGTTGGTGCCGCGCAGGAACAGCGAGCTCTGCTTGCCGAGCCCGCCGGCATTGGTCAGGTTGATGCCGGCGCGGCCGCGCAGCAGTTCCTGCAGCGAGGTGGCCTGGCTGGATTCGATCTGCGCGCGGTCGATCACCTGGGCCGGCGCGATGCTGTCCTGCAGGGCGATCGGGGTGCGCGTGGCGGTGACCAGGATCTGGTCGAGCGCGGTGGTGTCATCGGCGGCCTGTGCCAGCGCGGGCAGGGCGGCCAGTACGGCCAGGGACAGCATTCGGGACTGCAGCTTCATGGGGGGACTCCAGGTGCCACGCACGCCCGCGTGGCGAAGGGGAGGAGCCGCGAAGGCAGGCACGCGCCGATGCCGCAGCGCACGCCACGGTCATCCAGCGCCATGCCCACCGCATCGCGACCTGAGGCTTCCGGGCCGGTCTCCGGGCTTGCCGCCGGGTGGCGCGAGGCCACCGTCCAGGCGCCTTCCCATGCCTGCGGCACAGTGGCGGTGTTGCCTGGAACTGACGTGCTTACCGTTGCGGGGGCAGCGCCGGCCTGGCATGGAATCACGCGTCACCGGCTTCCCGTTTCAACCTGCCGGCCACGGCCGCAGGTCACCTGGAAGTGCGCGCAGTCTACGGCATCGCAGGCCGTCCCGTTGCGTCGCGCCTGCGCGGCTGCCTCTGCTGTGCCTTTAGAATGGTTGCTCGATCCCGTGGTGCCGTTACCGATGTCTGCCCGTTCTCCGTTGTACCTGCGTCGCCCGTCCGGGACGCACGCATGATCCTCGACCTGGTCCGCCATGCCGGCAACGGTCGCGATGAGTTCCTTGATGGCCGCAGCGATCCACCGCAGCTGGCCGGCCTGCCGCAGGAGCTGGTCGAGGCCTATGCCGGGCAACGCTGGGAGCGGGTGATCAGTTCACCGCGGTTGCGCGCCCTGCACACGGCGATGGCGCTGGCCACCCCACGCGGGCTGGACGTCGAAGCGGACGAGGAATGGGAAGAACTGGATTTCGGCGATTGGGACGGGCAGTCGCTGTTCGACCTGCCGGAAGATGCGCTGGCCGCCTTCCATGCCGATCCGCATGCGTTCCCGCCGCCGAACGGCGAGAGCTGGGGTCATTTCGAGCGGCGTATCGCGCGCGCGCTGGATCGCCTGCTCGATGATGATGATCCGGTGCCGACGCTGGTGGTCAGCCATGGTGGCCCGCTGCGCATGGTGTTGTCGCAGGTTTGCGGCCTGCCGATGTCGCTGTGCTGGGCCCTGCGCATCGACCACGGCACGCGCCTGCGGGTGTGGCTGGAGCGGGGCGAGGTCGGGCTGGTGGGCGAGCTGCTGGAACTGCAGCAGCCGTAGTCCATCGGTAGTGCCGGCCGCTGGCCGGCAGCCTCAGGAACGTTGCAAGGATCACGCAGTTGCCGGCCAGCGGCCGGCACTACCGGTGCAGTCAATCCTCGTCCGCGCCCTCGGCAACGCTGTCTTCAGCGTCATCGTCGGCATCGAAGCGCTGCTCATGCACCGGGCCCGACGCCGGGCCGGCCGACTTCAGCGGATGCGCGGCGATGCGCGCTTCGTAGTCCTGCACCAGCGCTTCACGCTGCGGCTCGCTCAGCTCCTGCCAGTGGCAGTCCAGCAATGCGCCTTCCAGCGAGTACAGCAGGTTCAGGCTGGGCTTGAAGCCGGCCCGCTTGACCTTGACGAAGGCGCCAACTGCGCCGATCGCAACCAGGTCCTCGCGGCTGCGCAGCCCGACCTGGCGCAGCCACGCTGCACTCTTCGGGCCGATGTTGCGCAGCTTCGGTGCGCTCATCCCAGTGCCTCGACGAACACGCGGGCGATGGCTTCCAGGCCGGCCTGATCGTCGGCGTCGAAGCGGCCGACCTTCGGGCTGTCGATATCGAACACGCCGATCAGTTCATCGCCGCGCAGCAGCGGCACCACCAGCTCCGAACGCGAGGCCGAGTCGCAGGCGATGTGGCCGGGGAAGGCATCGACGTCGTCCACGCGCTGGGTTACGCGCTGGCTGGCGGCGGCACCGCACACACCCTTGTCCAGCGGGATGCGCACGCAGGCCGGCAGGCCCTGGAACGGGCCGACCACCAGTTCCTTGCCGTCATACAGGTAGAAGCCCACCCAGTTCAGGTCGGGCAGGGCGTGATAGACCAGTGCGGAGAGGTTGGCCGCGTTGGCGATGCGGTCGGACTCGGCGTAGACCAGGCCACGGGCCTGTTCCAGCAGCTGGGCGTATTGTTCCGGCTTGCTGCCGGTGAGCGAGGCATTGGCGAACATGCCCGCAGTCTAGCAAGTGCACCGGGCCGGCGATAATGCACGCACTGTTGCCCTGTTGGAGCCGATCGATGCCGTTGCCCGCTACGCTGCCGCCCGCCCTGTTCGTTACCGGCACCGATACCGAAATCGGCAAGACCGCGGCCAGCACCGCGCTGCTGCATGCACTGCGCCAGCGTGGCCTGCGCGCGGTGGGCATGAAGCCGGTGGCCAGCGGCAGCGAGGATCTGGGGCAGGGCCTGCGCAACGAGGACGCGCTGGCGCTGCAGGCGGCCAGCTGGCCGGTGCCGGACTATGCCGATCTGAATCCCTATGCGCTGCGGCAGCCACTGGCACCGGAGCTGGCTGCTGCCGAGGACGGCGTGCAGGTGGCGCTGGCGCCGATCGTGGCCGCGTTCGAACGCCTGCGCGCGAAGGCCGATATCGTCGTGGTGGAGGGCGTGGGCGGTTGGCTGGCGCCGGTCTCGGCCACGCTGGACCAGCTCGACCTGGTGCGTGCGCTGCAGCTGCCGGTGCTGCTGGTGGTGGGCATGCGGCTGGGCTGCGTCAACCACGCGCGGTTGACCGCGCAATCGCTGCAGGCCAGCGGCGTGGACTGCCTGGGCTGGATCGGCAACCACATCGACCCGGCAATGCAGCGCCAGGACGAGAACATCGCCACGCTGCAGCAGCGCCTGCCGATGCCGTGCTGGGGACGGCTGCCGCATCTGCCGGATGCCAGTGGTGAAGCGCTGGCGGCGCACCTGCTCGACGACCTGGGGTAGTGCCGGCCGCCAGCTCCCGCGCGATCGCACCCAGCCGTTCCACCGCACCGATGAAGCGCGCATCCAGGCTCTGGCAGCACGACAGCCGCAGGCAGTGGCGATAGCGCGCACCACGCGAATAGACCTGGCCGGGCATGAACACGATGTCCTCCTGCAGCGCTCGCTCGAACAGCTCGCGCGTGTCAACGCCCGGCAGTTCCAGCCACAGCAGGAATCCGCCCTGTGGTTCGGTGGCGCGGGTGCCTGCCGGGAAATGCTCGGCTACCAGCTGGCGCAGCCGTCCCACCTGTTCGCGGTACAGGCGGCGCATGCGATGCAGATGGTGCTCGTAGCTGCCTGCTTCCAGATACGCGGCCACCGCATCGCCGAGCAGCTGCGGCTCACCGCCGGTGGACTGGAACTTCAGCAGCGCGATGCGCTCTGCGAAGCGACCGCCATCCAGCCAGCCGATGCGGTAATCCGGCGCCAGTGTCTTTGAGAAGCCACCGACCACCATCACCCAGCCATCGCGATCAAAGGCTTTCAGCAACGGGGCCGGTGGCTCGCAGAACTGCAGCTCGGCGTACACCGCATCCTCGATCAGGGGCAGCTGCCGTGCGTTGACCAGCTCGGCCAAGCGTTGCTTGGCGGCGGTCGGCATGGTGCAGCCGAGCGGGTTGTGCACGGTCGGCATCACCACCAGTGCGGCCAGCGGCGTGTGCTCCAGCAGCGCATCCAGTGCACCTACATCCAGTCCGTGCTGCGGGTGGGTGGGTAACTCGATGGCCTGCAGGCCGAGGTTGGCCAGCAACGGATACAGGTTGAAGTAGGACGGCGCCTCGATGCCCACCGCATCACCGGGCTGGGTGACCGCGCGCAACGCCAGCTGCAGGGCTTCCATCGCACCATGGGTCAGCAGGAGTCGCTCGGCGTGGGTGTGCAGGCCCATGCGCGGACTGCGGCGCACGATCTGCGCCAGCAGCCGCGGTGAACCATTCGGGCGCGCGTAGGTCTCCACCGTCTGTTGGCCATGGCGCAGTACCTGCGCGGTGTGCTTGGCCAACTGCGCGCCGGGATAGAACTGGCGACCACGCGGGCCGGCGAAGGCCAGGTCGACCACACCCGGGCGGCGCTGCGCTTCCAGCACGCGCGCCATCAGCACCTGCTGCAGCGGTGCGGTGGGTGCCGAGGGCGCATCGCGCAATGATCGTTCCGGCACCGACAGCCGCGGCGCCACCTCGAAGCCGGCCTTGGGCCGCGGAATGACCAGGCCCGCATCTTCCAGCTGGCGATAGGCGGCGATCACCGTGTTGAGGCTGAGCCTGCGCTGTGACGCCATCTGCCGCAGCGAAGGCAGGCGGCTGCCGACCGGAAGGCGACCGCCGTGGATGGCCTCAGCCAGTTCGTCGGAGAGCCGCTGGTAGCGTGGAGGGATCATCGTGGCCTGGTCATCTGTATCCATCGAACATCCCGCCATCTGGTGCTGTACCCATGATGATGGCGAGCCTAGCATGTCGTCGTCGGCCGGGCCTGATCGGGGCGTGGCTGGCGCATTCCAAGCGCACGGCGGGACCGCCGTGCGTCTTTTTTTGTGTGTAGAGCCGAGCACCGATCAGCCCCAGGGCAAATGCCGTCAGCGCATCGGCACCAGCACCGCCTCGCGCCGGTACAGCGCCGGGAACTGCCTGGCCAGGGCCGCCAGCTTCGGTGCGTCGTAGTAGCGGATGTAGGCGGCCTGCGGGTAGTTGGTCATGTAGTTCTGGTGGTAGCTCTCGGCCGGGTAGAAGCGCTGGCCGCTGACCAGCTGGGTGACGATCGGTGCGCGGTAGCTGCCGGCCTGGCTGAGCTGGGCGATGTAGGCACGGCTGGCCGCCTGCTGGCGGGCGTCATCACTGAAGATCGCCGAGCGATACTGGCTGCCGTGGTCCGGACCCTGGCGGTTGAGCTGGGTCGGGTCGTGCGCGACCGAGAAGAACACCTGCATCAGCTGTCCATAGCTGACCTGGCGCGGGTCGTAGTCAATCTTTACAGCTTCGGCATGGCCGCTCTGTCCACCGCTGACGCGCTCATAGCGCGCATTGGCTGCACTGCCACCGATATAGCCGGACACCGCATTGCTCACGCCCTTGACGTGCTGGAACACGCCCTGCACGCCCCAGAAGCAACCGCCGGCAAACACCACGCTGGCGTGGGTGGCGTCATCGCGGAACGCCGCATCGCCGGTGGGGGCCGGCAGTGCCTGGATCTGCGCGCTGGCTTCGACCGGCGCCGCAGCCGCACCGTGATCGACCAGCAGCACCCCGGCAATCAATGCCATGGCCACCAGGCCGGCCACACCGGCGGCGATGCCCTGTTCAAAGGAGAGTTTCATCATGTGCTCCCGGTTCAACCGAAGGTGAAGGCATAGGCCTGCACGCCCGCATCGAGGAATTCGATCTCGAAGCGATGCGGACCGACCGTGCCGCGCTGGCGTACCAGCTGGTACAGGCGATGCTCGTCGACCACGCCACTGCCATCGGCGCCGACATCACTACCGGCATCGGCGGCGGGTAGCGCCTTGCCATCCAGCCAGACGCGGAAGCGCACCGGCCTGCCGTCGCGGCTGGGCGCCAGCACCAGGTGCAGGTCGCGCGCATGGAACTGGAAGGCAATGCGGCCACCGGCCTGCTGCAGCTGTGCGGCTTCATCGGTGACGGTCCAGCGCCCCGACAGTCCCCACTGGTTCAGCGCCAGGGTCGTCGGCAAGGAGTAGTCGAACGCGGCATCACTGCGCTGCCCGCCGGGCGAGGCGAACTGTTCGGCGCGGGCGTGGCCCAGATACGTTTCCGGCGAGCGCAGGTTGCCCATGTCGGCCTGCACGGCCACGCCTTTCAGGTCGGCGGCAGCAGGATCGGCAGGCGGCGGCAGGTTGGCCTGCCCGGCTTCGGTCAGCAGGCGACGGATCATCTGTTCCGAACGCGCATAGTTGCCTTCGCCGAACTGGTGGCCGCGGATGTTGCCCTGCGCATCAACGAAGTACTGCGCTGGCCAGTAGCGGTTGTTGAACGCGCGCCAGATCGTGTACTGGTTGTCGAGCGCCACCGGGTACTCGACCTTCAGCTGCTGCACCGCCTTCATCACGTTGCGCGGGTCACGCTCGAAGGCGAACTCCGGCGTGTGCACGCCGATCACCACCAGGCCGTGGTCGCGGTAGCGGCGCTCCCATTCGTGAACGAACGGCATCGCACGCAGGCAGTTGATGCAGGAGTAGGTCCAGAAATCGACCAGCACGACCTTGCCGCGCAGCTGCTGGGCCGTCAGCGGTGGGCTGTTGAGCCAGCCGGTGGCCCCGTCCAGCGCGGGCAGGGTGCCTTCGACCGGCAGCGGTGCATCGCCAGCGGCGTCGGCACCGGCCATCATCATCATCGGTGGTACCGCCGGCTGCGCGCCGGGTACCGCGTCCAGCAGGCCCTGCTCGATACGCGCGGTGCTGAGCGTGGAAAGACGGGTCAGCAGGCCGGTATCCCAGCCCAAGCCGATTGCCACCACCGCCAGCAGGGCGGCCACGCCCAGCACCTTGCGCAGTGCATTGCCGAGTCCAAGCCGCGCCTGCAGCGCACGGAACACCCGGCCGCCCACCCACACCGCCAGTGCCAGCGCGGTGATCGCGCCCAGCGCATACGACAGCAGCAGGGCGCTGGTACCCACGCTGGCACCATGCAGGGCGGCACCGGTCAGCACCAGGCCGAGGATCGGACCTGCACACGGTGCCCACAGCAGGCCGGTGGCGATGCCGATCAGCAGCGAGGTCCACGCGCCGCCGCGCCCAGCGGCATCCGCGGCATCGGCGCGCGCGCTCAGACGGGCACCCACGCGCTGGAACGGCGCCAGCAGATGGTCGGCCACTCGTGGCCACAGCAGGGCGACCGCGAACAGCGCCATCAGCAGCAGGGCGATCCAGCGCCCGACCTGGTTGGCCTGTGCCACCCATTGGCTGCCCACCGCGGCCAGGCTGGCAACCACGGTGAAGGTGAGCGCCATGCCCAGCAGCAATGGCAGCGTGCTGCGCAGGAACGGACGGTCGGCACGCGCGAACACGAACGGCAGCACCGGCAGGATGCAGGGGCTGAGCAGGGTCAGTGCGCCCCCCAGGTAGGCAAGCAGCAACAGCAGCATCGTCAGGCTCCGGAAACAGGGGAAGAACCGACCGGCACCCGCCAGCCGTCGGCAGTGCCATCCGTGGCGCCGGGAACGAACACCATCGCTGCACCGTTCATGCAGTAGCGCAGCCCGGTCGGGCGTGGGCCATCGTTGAACACATGGCCGAGGTGGCCGCCACAGCGACGGCAGTGCACCTCCACCCGCAGCATCCCGAAGGTAACGTCGCGGTCTTCGCCGATGGCGTTGTGCAGCGGCGCCCAGAAGCTGGGCCAGCCGGTGCCGCTCTCGAACTTGGTGGACGAGGAAAACAGCGGCAGCGCACAGCCGGCACACGCGAAGGTGCCCTGCCGGTGTTCCTTGTTGAGCGGGCTGCTCCACGGCCGTTCGGTGGCCTGCTGGCGCAGCACCGCGTACTGCGCCGGGGTCAGGCGCTGGCGCCACTCGGCATCACTGTGCATGACCTCGAACTGTCGCGACGGACGCGCTTCAGCGGCGGCCGGGGCGGCGCGGCTGCAGGCCCCCAGGCCGAGCAGGCCGGCGGCGGTGGCAACACCTCCCAGGCCCAGCAGATGGCGGCGGGACAAGGACATGGCGGACTCCGGGAAGGGGATGACGGGGCCATGCTGCGCCCGCCCGGGTCAACGAATCCTCACGCAGGATTCAATTTTTCGTGAGGTATCGGCGGCCGTCCCGCGCCACAATGCAACCCGCCTCCCCACTGGCCTTGAGCTGACGATGTCGACCAAACGCGTGCTGATCGTTGAAGACGATGCCCACATCGCCGACCTGCTGCGCATGCACCTGGGCGATGAGGGCTACGACGTCGCCCATGCTGCCAGCGGCGATGCCGGCCTGCGCCTGCTCGAGCAGGACGGCCCGTGGGATGCGCTGGTGCTGGACGTGATGCTGCCCGGCGTGGACGGCCTGCAGGTGTGCCAGCGCGCACGCGCGATGGCGCGGTATGTGCCGATCATCATCATCAGTGCGCGCGGCAGCGAAACCCAGCGCATCGTCGGCCTGGAACTGGGCGCGGACGATTACCTGGCAAAACCCTTCTCGATGCCGGAACTGGTGGCACGCGTGCGCGCGCTGCTGCGCCGCGCCGAGGCGATGGCGCAGAGCGCACGCATCGATGCCGGCGCGATCGAGCTGGGGGGACTGCAGTTGGACCCGGTCGCGCGTACCGCCTCGGTGGATGGCAATCCATTGGAGCTGACCCCGCGCGAGTTCGACCTGCTGTTGTTCTTCGCCCGTCACCCGGACCAGGTGTTCGCGCGCATGGAACTGCTCAACCAGGTCTGGGGCTACCAGCACGATGGCTACGAGCATACGGTCAACACCCATATCAACCGCCTGCGCAGCAAGATCGAGCCCGATCCGGCCAATCCGCGGCGGCTGCTGACGGTGTGGGGCCGTGGCTACAAGCTGGTCGACCCGGCCGGAGCAGCGGCATGATCAAGCCGAACCTGTGGCAGAAGCTGGCAGTGGTGACCGCTGCGCTGATGCTGACGTGCTGCATGGCGCTGCTTGCACTGCAGATGCGTGCCAATACCCGCCACGAGCAGGAGGTGGTACAGCGGTTGTCGCTGGGCCTGGCCGAGCACATCGCCCAGCGCAGCGAGCTGATGGATACCAGCGGCATGCGTGATGCGGCGGTGCGGGCGCTGTTCGGCCAGTTGATGGCGGTCAATCCCAGCGTCGAGGTCTACCTGCTGGATGACCAGGGCCGCATCCTCGGCCACGATGCACCCAGTGGGCACCTGGTGCGAAACCGGGTGGACGTGGCGCCGCTGCGCCACCTGCTGGCCGGTGCGCCGTTGCCGATCCTCGGCGATGACCCGCGCAGCCGTGATGGCCGCAAGGTGTTCAGCGTCGCCCCGCTGGTCGTGCAGGGTCGCCAGGCGGGCTACGTGTACGTGGTACTGGTCGGCGAGCACCGGCAGATGCTGGCCGACGATCTTGCGGCCGGCAGCCAGTGGAACACCACGCTGTGGTCGGTGGTGCTGGTCGGTGGCCTCGGCCTGCTGGCCGGGCTGGTGGCGTTCTACTGGGTGACCCGTCCGCTGCGGCGGCTGACCCGACGCATCCAGGCCTTCGACATCGACGCACCCACGCCGTTGCCACCGCCGGAGCCGCTGCGCCCCGGTGAGCGCGACGAGCTGGTGATCCTCGAACACGCGCACGCGCAGATGGCGCAGCGGCTGGGCGAGCAGTGGCAGCAGCTGCGCCATCAGGACCTGCAGCGCCGCGAACTGGTTGCCAATATCTCGCACGACCTGCGCACGCCGCTGTCGTCGCTGCATGGCTACCTGGAAACGCTGGCACTGAAGGACGCCACGCTGTCAGCGGACGAGCGCCGCCGCTATCTCGGTATCGCGCTGGCGCAGAGCGCCAAGGTCGGCCGGCTGGCGCGCGCGCTGTTCGAGCTGGCGCGGCTGGAGCATGGCGAAGTGCGGTTGGAGTGGGAGGTGTTCGCGCTGCCGGAGCTGCTGCAGGACGTGCTGCAGAAGTTCGAACTGGCGGCACAGGCGCGCGGCCAGCAGCTGCACGCAGCGTTCCCCCCCGGCCTGCCGCTGGTGCGCGCCGACCTGGGCCTGGTCGAACGGGTGTTGACCAACCTGCTCGACAACGCGCTGCGCCATGCACCCGACGGTGGACAGATCGAGGTGCGCCTTTGCGCGACTCCCGACAGCGTGGAGGTCAGCGTGGCTGATGACGGCCCAGGGGTGGCGCCGGCGTTGCGCACCCAGCTGTTCCAGGCACCGGCCGCGCTGGGCGCGCGGCGCGGCGAGAACGGCGGATTGGGGCTGTTGATCGTGCAGCGCATCGTGCAGCTGCACGGCCGCCGCATCGAACTGCGCGACAGCGAGCGTGGCGCGCTGTTCGTGTTTGCCTTGCCGCGTGCGGAACCGGCGGCCTAGCAGGCCGCTTCGCATTCGACGATGCCGCCGCCGTTTTCCAGCGGCAGGTGCAGGCGGATGCAGGCACCGCCCAGCGACGAATCGGTTACTTCGACGTGGCCGCCATGCTTGTCGGCCACCACCTGCACCAGTGCCAGGCCGAGGCCGAAGCCGGGACTGCCCGGGTCCAGCCGGACGTAGGGCTGCAGTACCTGGCCGCGCAGTTCGGGTGCAATGCCGGGGCCGTCGTCCTCCACCTGCAGGCATAGCCAGCCGTCATTGACGCTGCTGGCAATACGGATCTGCCGGCGCGCGTAGCGCAGTGCATTGCCGAGCAGGTTGCGCAGTGCCAGCTCCAGCATATGCCGGTTGACGTTGACCAGACCCACCGGCGACAGCGCCTGCTGCACCGGCATCGGCAGCGGCGCGAACTGGGCGACCACGCCGCGCACCAGCGCCGCCAGCTGCAGGCGCTGGCGGGTCAGCTGATGGCAGCGGCCCAGTGCGGCGTACTCGACGCCTGCATCGGTCAGGTGCTGCAGCCGATCCACATCGGTGCGCAATCCGCCCAGTGCATCGCGCTGCCCATCATCAAGCGCGGTGTCCTCCAGGTCGGCCAGGCCGAAACGCATCCGCGCCAATGGCGTGCGCACTTCGTGCGCCACCGCCTGCGCCAGCACACGCTGGCTTTCCAGCAGCTGCTGCAGCTGCTCGGCCATGTGGTTGAAGGCATTGGCCAGTGGCCGCACCAGCGCGGTGCCCGCACGCGGCGCACGCGTGTCCAACTGGCCATCGCGCATCTGCCTGGCCGCCTGCGCCAGCTGCGAGACGTCGCGCCACAACCGATAGACCATCACGTACATCGGCAATGCCACCGCCACCATCAGGATCAGCAGCAGGATCGCCACGCCCGACACTTCGCTGTCCTGCCAGCCCTCGTCCGGCAGCGCTTCATCCAGCGGCCCCAGCATCACCGCGTAGTCGCTGTCACCGATGCGCTGCAGGCTGCGCATGTGCTCCAGGTCGATCTGCACGCGGCCGTTGTTGAACGGCGGACGTTGGCTGGCCGGCAACGCCTTCACTGCCTCAGCCAGCGGCACCATGCGCAGCGCGTAGGCGAAATCGGCGTCGAGTTCGCGTGCCAGCACCGGCCACTGGTCGCGCGGGGTTTCGGCGAAGCGGTGCTGCAGCAGGGCATGGGTGCCACGCATTTCGGCCTGCAGCCCGGCTTCGGTGCGGTCCTCCAGCAGGGCATCCCAGGCCCACAGGCCCAGCACGATCAGCAACAGGTGGGCAACCAGGAAGCCGATGCCGTAGCGCAGGAAGTGGAAGGCGTGGCCGCGCATCGCCGAGGGCGTGCGCTTCATCCCCATGCCGAGCGGCTGAACAGGTAGCCGCGGCCACGGACGGTCTTGATCCGTTCCGGCTGCTCGGGGTTGTCGCCCAGCTTGCGGCGCAGGCGCGAGATGCGGGCATCGATCGAACGGTCCAGGCCGTCGAAGGCGATGCCACGCAGGCCGCGCAGCAGCGCGTCGCGGTCCAGGATCTGGCCGGCATTGCTGGCCAGCAGGAACAGCAGGTCGAACTCGGCGGTGGTCAGCTCCAGCAGGCTGCCCTGCAGGTGCACGTTGCGGGTGGACGGGTCGATGCTCAGCTCGCCGAAGCGCAGGCTGCCGTCACGCGGTTCGACCCGGCGGTGGCGGCGCAGGTGGGCGCGCAGCCGCGCCAGCAGCACCCGCGGTTCGATCGGTTTGCCGATGTAGTCGTCGGCCCCCAGCTCCAGCCCCAGAACCTGGTCGATGTTGTCGGTGCGGGCGGTCAGCACGTAGATGATGCCGTCATAGAGGGGCCGGATCTGCCGACACACTTCGAAACCATCCTGGTCGGGCAGGCCGACATCGAGCAGCACCAGGGCTGGTTTCTCGGCCAGGATGCGGGCCACTGCGCGCTCGCCGCTGCGCTCGTGGGCCACCTGGTAGCCATGCCGTTGCAGGTAGTCGCTGACCATCGTTCCCAGGCGGGCATCGTCTTCGACCAGTACGATATCCAGCATTTCCAAGGCCTCCGTAGGCGCAAACGTACCGCCACGGCACGAGCGCGGCGATGCTATCCCAGCCATCGGGCCGCCCGGGTCCCGGGGGCGGGCGCCATTCAGCCGGGGTTGCTGGCGCAGGGGCCGGGTCTCAGTCCCGGCAACAACTTGGCGTTCAGCATAGCCTGATGCTGTTACAAAACGTTACCTTCGTGATACGACGGGTGACGATCGCTGACAGCAAAGCGACTGACGCCGCGCGGTCCGGCGCCGAGCATGGAGTCTCCTCCGCTCCGCGTGCCG
The DNA here is from genome assembly GCF_029842485.1 of Stenotrophomonas sp. GD03777. NCBI lineage: Bacteria > Pseudomonadati > Pseudomonadota > Gammaproteobacteria > Lysobacterales > Lysobacteraceae > Stenotrophomonas > Stenotrophomonas sp. GD03777. Next base: position 2,049 of record NZ_JAOCGL010000083.1, on the reverse strand, counting down.
TCCCCCAAGTCGCCCGCCGCCCTCTGCCTGCTGAACCCGTCCCGCCGCCGCCAGTGCGGAGGCTCCCGATGAGCGGCGTGGTCGGGGCCTGGTTGCCGCCCGCCGAGGACGAGCAGTTGCTGCAGCAGCTGGCGCCGATGCTGCGGGCGCTGCAGCAGCGTGGGCGTGGCCGCATCGGCTACTGGACCGACGCCGAGGCCGGCCTCGCGCTGGGCCACTGCCGGGCGCCGACCGATACGCCGTTGCAGCCGCTGAGCTCGGACTGCGGTCGCTACGTGCTGTGCCTGGACGGCCGCCTGTACAACCGCGCTGACCTGCAGGCGCAGTTGCGCGATCTGCCACGCAGCTGCAGCGATGCACGGCTGCTGCTGCAGGCGATCGTCGAATGGGGCGTGCAGCGGGCGCTGTCGCGTATCGAGGGCGCCTTCGGTTTCAGCGTCTGGGACCGCGAGTCGCGCGTGCTGTGGCTGGCCCGTGATCCGGTGGGCGAGAGGCCGCTGTACTACGGCTGGTACCAGGGCCAGTTCCTGTTCGCCTCGGAGTTGAAGGCGCTGCAGGCCTTCGCCGGGTTCGCACCGAGCATCGACCAGGATGCGCTGAGCCTTCTGCTGCGTCACGACTATGTGCCGGCGCCGCACACCATCTACCGCGGCATCCACAAGCTGGTGGCGGGCGCGATGCTGCGCATCGATCTCAGCGACCACGCCGCCGGTTACTCCAGCCAGGCCGCGCAGGGGGGGGCGCGTTACTGGTGCGCACGCGACGCGATGCAGCGTGCACTGCAGGAGCCGCTGCAGCCGGCGCCAAGCCTGGAACAGGCCACCGACCAGCTCGAAGCGGTACTGCAGAAGGCCATCGCTTCACGCATGCACTCGCCATTGGCCTGTGGCGCGTTCCTGTCCGGCGGCACCGACTCCTCGCTGGTGACGGCGATGATGCAGGCCCAATCGACCCTGCCGATCGAAGCCTGGACGGTCGGCTTCGACGATCCGGGACATGACGAGAGCGACTGGGCGTCGCAGGTCGCGCGCCATCTGGGTGTGCAGCACCACCTGCACCGCATGGACGCGCGCCAGGGCCTGGATCTGCTGCAGCGCCTGCCGCAGGTCTGGTGCGAACCGTTCGCCGACGCCTCGCAGCTGCCGACGCTGCTGGCCAGTGAACTGCTGGGGGCACGCAAGCCGGTGGCGCTGACCGGTGACGGTGGCGATGAACTGTTCTTCGGCCACCCCAGCTATGGCCGCGCGCTGCGCAATGCGCGCCTGTGCGGTGGCTTGCCGGACTGGGTACGCGACCTGGCGCGGCGCAGCGGCAACCGCATGAACGCCGAGCGTGGTCGTCTCGGTGGATGGCGTGCCTTGGTGGCCGAAGTTGCTGCCAACGATGTGGAAGGCCACTACCTGCAGCGGGTGACCCGCTGGCGGCAGCCGGCGCAGGTGGTGCTGGGCGCGCGTGAACCGGTGACGATCTTCCAGCAGCAGGACTCGGCGCTGCCGGCCGAAGCGCGCATCCAGCTGCTGGATTTCCGCATGGATCTGGCCGAGGGCATCCTGGCCAAGGTCGACCGCGCGGGCATGGCGGCGGGCGTTGAAACCCGTGCGCCACTGCTGGACATGGAGGTGGTGCGACTGGCCTGGCGCCTGCCGCAGCACCTGAAGTACCACGACGGCGAACACAAACTGATCCTGAAGCACCTGTTGGCACGCTACCTGCCCGAGCCGCTGGTGTACCGTCCCAAGCGCGGCTTTGGCCCGCCGATGGCGCGCTGGCTGGCCGGTCCGTTGCGCGATTGGGCGGAGGCGCTGCTGGACCCGCAGCTGCTTCGCAATCAGGGCTGTTTCGATCCGGCACGCGTGCGCGGCATTTGGGAAGCGTTCCTGCGCGGCGAGCGCAAGTGGCACACGCACCTGTGGAACGTGTTGATGTTCCAGGCGTGGCACCAGCACTGGCACGGTGGTCGCGGGCGCTGAGGTTCCTTCGCGGTGTGTTCTGCGTGGCGCGTGGCGGATTCGTTCTGCGTGGCGCAGGGCGGAGACCCTTGCGTACGAA
>NZ_JAOCGL010000082.1:0-19309 GCF_029842485.1 Stenotrophomonas sp. GD03777 | reverse complement strand
CACCATCCGGACCAGGCCTTCGGCTCCGGTCGGGTGCGGCACCGGCTTGAAGCCCAGCGACGCGGCCAGCTGCTTCATCGGTTCGTTCTCGGCGGCAACGTCGCCGTACAGGCGGTCCAGGTACTTGCCACGGCCCCACTTCACCAGCTTGCGCATCAGCTGCCGTCCCAGGCCTTGGCCGATCAGGAAGCGGCTGATCAGGATCGCGTACTCGGCTTCACGGGTGCCGGGGATGATCGAGGCCCGGGCGACCGCGCCGACCACCGCTTCGCCCGCGGGCAGGGACTCGGCTGCGACCAGGGTGATCTCGGTCTTGGGGTTGGGGTGGGTCAGACGCTGGGTGGTTTCCGGCGACAGCTCGGTCACCGCCTGCAGGAAACGATCACGGATTTCTTCCGGCCCGAACAGGCTGAATGCCGCTTGCAGCGGTGCGCCATCTTCCGGGCGGATGGGGCGGATCAGCAGCTCGTGGCCGCTGGGAGCCTTGAAGATCTCATGCCAGGGCGGCATGCGGTTGCGAGTGGCCATACCGGGTGATTCCTTGGTGGTCCATCGATTGTGGCATCACCGGGGCTGCGTTCCGTGAACGAAAGGCTCACGGCGGTACAGCCTCGTGAAGGCCGTTATTCGGGGGCTTTGAGCCAGTCCAGGCGGGTGCTGGCCCCGGGTTCGCCCAGGTGCTGGCGCAGCGCCGGCAGGGCCGGACCGACCACGCGGTCGAACTGCCACGGCGGGTTGAGCAGCAGCATGCCGCTGCCGTTGAGGCGCAGCGGCGAGTCGTCCGGGCGCACCAGGAACTCGATCGTCATCGCCGATTTCACCGGCAGGGCGGTGGCCTTGCGCAGGAAGTGCAGGATGGTGCGGCGCTGCTTGATCGGGAACCAGACCGCACAGGTGGCCTGCGGCCAGCGTGCCAGGGTTTCGGCCAGGGCGGCCAGCACCGCCTGGTACTCGGCATCCTGGGCTTCGTAGGGCGGGTCGATCAGCACCAGGCCGCGGCCGATCTTGCTGCCGTTGAACTTCGGCGGCAGCAGCGAACGCAGCAGGGCATAGCCATCGCCCGCCCGAACGTCGACGCGGCTGTCATGGGCGAACAGGGCCTTCAGCGTGGCCGTTTCGGCTTCCTGCAGCTCACAGACCGCCATGCGGTCCTGGGGGCGCATGGCCTGCGCGCTCAGCAGCGGCGAGCCCGGATAATTGGTCAGTGCGCCCACCGGATTGTCGGCCTGCACCGCCTTCAGGTAGCGCTCGACTACCTCCGGCAGCCTGGGCTGGGCCATCAGCCGCATGATCCCGGATTCGGCCTCCAGGGTCTTGCGGCTCTCTTCGCTGGCCAGCAGGTAGCGGCCAGCACCGCCGTGGGTGTCGAGCACGAAGAACGGGCTGTCCTTGCGCTTGAAGCTGTCGATCAGGGCCAGCTGCACGATGTGTTTGAGCACGTCGGCGTGGTTGCCGGCATGGAAGGCGTGGCGATAGTTCATGGGCCGCAGTGTACGGGGCGGCGGCCGCAGCGGCTATGCTGCGCGCCATGACAGCTCCTGTTGCCCATGTCCTGGTGGTCGAGGACGAAGCCGCCATCGCCGAAACCGTGCTCTATGCGCTGCGCAGCGAGGGCTATGCCGCCAGCCACTGCCTGCTCGGTGGCGAGGCGCTGCAACGGCTGCAGGCCGGGGATATCGACGTGGTGGTGCTGGACGTGGGCCTGCCTGACCTGGGCGGCTTCGAGGTGTGCCGCCGGCTGCGCGCGCAGCCCGGGCCGGCGGCGCAGCTGCCGGTGATCTTCCTGACCGCCCGCAACGATGAAGTGGACCGCGTGCTCGGCCTGGAACTGGGCGCCGACGATTACATGACCAAGCCGTTCTCGCCGCGTGAGCTGGTGGCGCGGGTGCGTGCGCGCCTGCGTCGCGCCGCACCGGTCGCGGCAGCCCCCGGCGCCGATACGGGCTGGCAGGAACATGGTGCCTTCGCCATCGACCGTGAAGGCCGGCGCATCCGCTTCCGCGGCCACGCGCTGGACCTGACCCGCTACGAGTACGCGTTGCTGGAAGCGTTGCTGCAGCGGCCGGGTGCCATCCTCAGTCGTGCCCAGTTGATGGATCGCGGCTGGGACAGCAGCGCCGATAGTGCCGACCGTACCGTCGACACCCATGTAAAGACGTTGCGCGCCAAGCTGCGCGCAGCCGGTGCCAGCGACGACCCGATCCGCACCCACCGTGGCCTCGGCTACGCGCTGGAGGTCTAGCCGATGCGCCTGGTCCTGAAGCTGTTCCTCGGCTTCTTCCTGATCACCGGCATCGCCGCGTTCTTCGTGATGCGCGTGTTCGTCAACGAAGTGAAGCCGGGTGTGCGCCAGGCGATGGAATCGACCCTGGTCGATGCCGCCAACGTGCTGGCCGAGATGGCGGCGGCCGATGTCAAGGACGGCACCATCCGCAGCGGCAGCTTCACCCGCAACCTCGCCAAGGCGCGGCAGCGTGACCTGAAAGCGATGGTCTGGCGCTTTCCCAAGCGCTCACTGGACTACCGGGTGACCATCACCGATGCCAAGGGCATCGTCATCTACGACTCGCTGGGCCGCGACCTGGGGCGTGACAATTCGCGCTGGAACGATGTCTACCGCACCCTGCGTGGCGAGTACGGCGCCCGCTCCAGCCCGGAAGTGCCAGGCGAAGAAGGCGATACGGTGATGCATGTGGCGGCGCCGGTGTACGACCCGGCCGATGGCCGCACCCTGATCGGCGTGCTCAGCCTGGCCCAGCCCAATCGCAGCATCGATCCGTTCATTGCGGCCAGCCAGCGCGCCATCATCGAGCGCGGCGCCTGGCTGATCGGATTGTCGGCGCTGGTCGGCGTGCTGGTGACGATGTGGCTCACGACGGGCCTTGGCCAGCTCAGCCGCTATGCACGGGCGGTCAGCGCCGGCGAACCGGTGCCACCGCCGCGGCGGCGCCGCGACGAGATCGGCGACCTGGGCCAGGCACTGGAAACAATGCGCCGCAAGCTGGAGGGCAAGGCCTACGTCGAGCAGTACGTGCAGTCGCTGACGCATGAAATGAAAAGCCCGTTGGCGGCGATCCGCGGTGCCGCCGAGCTGCTGCAGGAGCCGCTGCCGGAGGCCGACCGCGTGCATTTCGCACGCAGCATCGTCGATCAGCAGGAGCGGCTGACCGAGACGATCGACAAGCTGCTGGCGCTGGCCGAAGTGGAACAGCACGGCTGGCTGCAGACCCGCGATCCGATCGCGCTGCCAACCTTGCTGGCCGATGCGGCGGCGGCGGCGCAGGTGCGTGCGCAGGCGGCCGGCGTGCAGGTTCGCATCGGCAGCGTGCCCGACATGCGCGTGCAGGGTGATGCCTATCTGCTGCGGCAGGCGTTGCACAACCTGATCGACAACGCCATTGCCTTCTCACCGCCCGGTGCGGACATCGCGCTGCAGGCCGAGGTGGACGGGCCGGGCGTGCGCCTGCAGGTAGCGGATCGCGGTGCCGGCATTCCCGACTACGCGCGCGAACGGGTGTTCGAACGCTTCTATTCGCTGGCCCGCCCCGGCAGCGGCCGGCGCAGTTCCGGCCTGGGCCTGCCGTTCGTGCAGGAAGTGGCTCGCCTGCATGACGGACGCGCCAGCCTCGACGCCCGCGATGGCGGTGGCACGGTGGCCAGCCTGTGGCTACCGTTGGGTGCAGCGGGCCAGCGCCCGCGCCGCTGACTTCACACTCGCTTCAAATTCGCCACAAACCCTGCTCACCGCAGCGGTCCATCCTGCAGCCCTCTCCAACGAGGATGGACCATGAAATCCCTGAAGATGCTGCTGCGGTTCGCCATTGTCGGCGGGCTGATCCTGTTGTTGCTGGTGCCGCTGATGATGATCCGCGGGGTGATCACCGAGCGCAGCCAGTACCGCGACGAGGCCTTTGCGCGGGTGGCCGACAGCCGTGCCGGCACGCAGCAGCTGGTTGGTCCGGTGCGGGTGGTGCCGTGGGTGGAACGCAAGCAGGTTGAACTGGTTGACCCGCTGGGCGTCAAGAAGACCGAGGTGCAGGTCACCGAGGGGCACTGGCTGCAGATGCCGGCGTCGCTGGAGGTGGGCGGTGAGATGCTGCCGAGCCAGCGCGAAGTCGGCCTGTTCAAGGTGCCGGTGTACAGCTGGAACGGCCAGATGAAGGCGAGCTTCGCCGCTGACGACTATCCCGTGAAGGCAGGGCGCACGTATGGCCAGCCGTATGTGGCGGTGGGCGTTTCCGATGTGCGCGGCCTGGTCGGTACACCGAACCTGCGCGTGGATGGCAAGCAGCTGCGCCTGCTGCCGGGCGTCGGCGTGGCCAGCGAAGTTGGCCGTGGCCTGCATGCGCCGGTGGCCGGTTTCGCTGCGGATCAGGGCGGCACGCTGGCGGCCAGCACCGTTGAACTGGAGCTGCGCCTGGATGGCAGCCGCATGCTGTCGGTGGTGCCGGTGGGCGATGACACCCACATCGCGCTGCGTTCGAGCTGGCCGCATCCGTCGTTCAGCGGTGCGTTCCTGCCCAACGAGCGGCGCGTTGATGCACAGGGATTCGACGCGCGCTGGGCGGTGTCATCGCTGGCCTCCGACGCACAGCGGCAGCTGCGCAATGAAGGTTCGGTCGACTCGCAGGCGGTGACGGTGTCGCTGGTCGATCCGGTCGATACCTACACCCAGGCCGACCGTGCGTCCAAGTACGGGGTGCTGTTCGTGCTGCTGACCTTCGTCGGATTCATCCTGTTCGAGCTGATCAAGTCGCTGCGCATCCACCCGCTGCAGTACCTCATGGTCGGCCTGGCGCTGGCGATCTTCTTCCTGCTGCTGATCAGCCTGTCCGAGCACATCGCGTTCTGGAAGGCCTACCTGGTTTCGGCGGTGGCCTGTATCGGCCTGCAGGCGGTGTATCTGGCCAACGTGCTGGGCCATTGGAGGCGCGGCCTCGGCTTCGCGGCCCTGCTGACCGTGCTGTACGGCGCGCTGTATGGCCTGCTGGTGTCGGAGAACAACGCACTGCTGATGGGGTCGCTGCTGCTGTTCGTGATCCTGGCGCTTGCGATGTGGGTGACCCGCCGGGTCGACTGGTACGCGCTCGGCGCGGACCTGAAGTAAGGAGCACGCCATGGGCTGGCGCCAGGGATTGCGGCAACGGGCACGGCAGGGCATTCCGGCCCTGCTGGAAGTGGATGCGCTGCTGCAGGCACATGGCGTGCTGGCGGCCCTGCCGGGGGCGCGGATCGCCCCCGGTCTGGTCCGCTTCCAGCTGGCGGCGGTGACCTGCGAAGGATTGCAGGGGCAGGGATTGCGTTGGCTGCAGGGTGCGCGGCAGGGACGCGGCGCGGTGGCCGGGCGGGTGCCGCGCTATCGGCCATGGAAGGCCGGCGCGGAGGCATTGGCCGAGATCGGCATCGGCGGCCTTCCGGATGACTGGCCGGCACACGCGGCGGTGTACGGCTGCAGCAGCGTCGACCGGCGGCACTGGTTGCTGTTGCTGCCGGAGCGGGCGCAGTTGTGGTTGGGATGGAGCGGGTGATTCGGCTTTTGCGGGTACGAACCAAGACTCTGCTGTGGGTGCGAACCAACCACTCTCCTGTGGGTGCGAACCTCGGTTCGCACGCTTCCGCGCCGCCCATGACCGATGGGACGGTATCGCCGCGCCCCGGCTGGCTAGACTCGATGGGTTGATGATCGAGCCGAAGGGCAGGGGTGCGATGTGTTGAAGTGGGGCGTGCTGGCCGTAGCGCTGGCGATGGGTGGCAATGCAGCGGCGCAGCAGCGCGAAACGGTGGACCTGGACATGGTCAGCCGCATCCGCCAGGAGGCATTCCACCGTTCGCAGGTGATGGACACCTTCAGCTATCTCACCGAGCGCATCGGCCCGCGCCTGAGCAATTCGCCGGCGATGGGCCGCGCCAATGCGTGGACCCGCGGCAAGTTCAACGAATGGAAGCTGGACAACGTCCACGACGAAGCCTTCGATGATTTCGGCCGTGGCTGGGAATTCACCTCGGCGAGCGTGGAAATGCTGGGTGACCGCGTGCAGCCGCTGCATGCGCTGCCCAAAGCCTGGACCCGCGGTACGAAGGGCCCGGTCGAAGGCGAGCTGGTGCAGGTCGACATCAAGAAGCCCGAAGACATCGAGAAGTACCGCGGCAAGCTGCGCGGCAAGATCCTCCTGCTGGGCGAGGCACGCGAATACAAGCGGGGCACCGAGCCCGATTCGCACCGCCACGACGCGACCTCGCTCGAGGGCCTGCAGGAGTTCACCCTGCCCAAGGACAAGGACGCTACCGCCGAGCGCGCCAAGCGGGTCAAGGAGTACCAGGAACGCCAGCAGCTGGCGGCCAAGGTCAATGCGTTTTTCGTCGAAGAGGGCGCGCTGGCCTCGATCAGCATCAGCAGCTGGGACAACGGCATCATCCGCGTTGCCGGCGGCGGTTCGCGCAAGGCCGGTGAGCCGGTGGGCATCCCGGAACTGGCGATGATCAGCGAACACTTCAATCCGCTGGTGCGCGCGCTTCAGGCCAAGCAGACGGTGCGCCTGCGCGTGGATGTAGCGGCGCGCTTCACCGACGAGGCCGACCAGCCCGGCTACAACACGCTGGCCGAGATCCGCGGCAGCAGCAAGCCCGATGAAGTGGTGATGATCGGTGCGCACCTGGATTCGTGGCACAGCGGCACCGGTGCGGCCGACAACGCGGCCGGCGTGGCGGTGATGATGGAGGCGATGCGCATCCTCAAGGCCACCGGCGCCAAGCCCAAGCGCACCATCCGCGTGGCGCTGTGGAGCGGCGAGGAGCAGGGCCTGATCGGCTCGCAGGCCTACGTCGCCAAGCATTTCGGTCGCTTCCCCGAACCCACTGACGCGGCGCAGAAGGCGCTGCCGGCGTCGCTGCGCGAGCCGACCGGTGCACTGCAGAAGACCCGCGATTACAGCAAGTTCCAGGTTTACTTCAACATGGACAACGGCTCGGGCCGCTTCCGTGGCATCTACGCGCAGGAAAACCTGGCGGCGATGCCGATCTTCGAAGCCTGGCTGGCGCCGTTCCATGACGTGGGCGCCACCACCGTGGCCACCCGCAACACCGGCAGTACCGACCACATCAGCTTCGATCGCATCGGCCTGCCGGGCTTCCAGTTCATCCAGGACCGGCTGGACTACTTCACCAACGTCCACCACAGCCACCTGGACACCTGGGACCACGCCGAACCGGAAGACCTGAAGCAGGCCGCGGCCATCGTCGCTTCGTTCGCCTACAACGCCGCAATGCGCGAGCCGTCCTTCCCGCGAAAGGCAGAACCGTAAAAGGGGACGGAGGGGATTAAGTCGCATCTCCCCTCCGCTTCCCGGTTGCAGCACCCCAGGGCTGGGCAATCGCGACTTAATCCCCTCCGTCCCCTTTTTCCGTCGGGGGCGGTGGGCTGGTAAAATCGGGGGATTCCCGTTCCTCGAGCCGTCCATGACCTGCCGCACCCGCTTCGCCCCCAGTCCCACTGGCTACCTGCACATCGGTGGTGCCCGCACCGCGCTGTACTGCTGGCTGGAGGCCCGTCACCGCGGCGGTGAGTTCGTGCTGCGCATCGAGGACACCGACCGCGAACGCAGCACCCAGGGCGCAATCGACGCCATCCTGGAGGCGATGGAGTGGCTGGGCCTGGACTACGACGAAGGCCCGATCTACCAGACCGACCGCGTCGCCCGTTACCAGGAAGTGGCCGAGCAGCTGATCGCCGAGGGCAAGGCGTACTACGCCTACGAGACCCGCGAGGAGCTGGATGCCATGCGCGAGGCCGCCATGGCCAGGCAGGAAAAGCCGCGCTACAACGGCGCTGCGCGCGATCTGGGCCTGCCCTACCGGGACGACCCGAACCGCGTCATCCGCTTCAAGAACCCGCTGGAAGGCACGGTGGTGTTCGATGACCTGATCAAGGGCCGCATCGAGATCGCCAACAGCGAGCTGGATGACATGGTCATCTTCCGCCCGGACGGCTACCCCACCTACAACTTCGCGGTGGTGGTGGACGACTGGGACATGGGCATCACCGAGGTCATCCGCGGCGACGACCACATCAACAACACCCCGCGCCAGATCAACCTGTATGAAGGCATCGGCGCGCCGGTGCCCAGGTTCGGCCACATGCCGATGATCCTGGACGAGCAGGGCGCCAAGCTGTCCAAGCGCACCGGTGCGGCTGACGTGATGCAGTACAAGGACGCCGGCTACCTGCCCGATGCGCTGCTGAGCTACCTGGCCCGCCTGGGCTGGTCGCATGGTGACCAGGAGCTGTTCAGCCGCCAGGAACTGATCGACCTGTTCGACGTGAAGGATTGCAATTCCAAGGCCTCGCGCCTGGACATGGCCAAGCTGGGCTGGGTCAACCAGCACTTCCTGAAGACCGAGGACGTGGCCGCGATCGTGCCGCACCTGGTCTACCAGCTGCAGAAGCTGGGGCTGGACGTGGCCGCCGGCCCGGCTCCGGAGGATGTGGTGATCGCCCTGCGTGAACGCGTGCAGACCCTGAAGGAAATGGCCGAGAAGGCCGTGGTCTGGTACCAGCCGCTGACCGAGTACGATGAAGCGGCGGTGGCCAAGCACTTCAAGGCCGGTGCCGAGGTGGCGCTGGGCAAGGCCCGCGAGCTGCTGGCCGCGCTGCCGGAATGGACCGCCGAGTCGGTGGGCGTCGCCCTGCATGACGCGGCCGCAGCGCTGGAGATCGGCATGGGCAAGGTCGCCCAGCCGCTGCGCGTGGCCATCACCGGCACCCAGGTCAGCCCTGACATTTCCCATACCGTGTACCTGGCCGGCCGCGAGCAGGCCTTGAAACGCATTGATGTGGCCATCACCAAGGTAGCAACGGCCTGAGGCATCCTTGCCAGGCCCGAACCGGAGAACACGCATGCCCGCCAAGACCGCCACTGCCTGTACCGCCCCGCACCACCACGTCCACGACGCATCGGATTTCGTGGCGGTGGTCGAGCGTGTCTCGCGCGAACGCGGGCTGCGCCTGACCCCGATCCGCGCCAACGTGCTGAAGCTGATCGCCGAGGCCGGCAAGCCGGTCAAGGCCTACGAGCTGCTGGAATGGGTGCGCAACGGCAAGGGCGTGGGCGCTGATGCCCCGCCCACCGTGTACCGCGCGCTGGACTTCCTGATGGCCAATGGCTTCGTGCACAAGCTGGAGTCGGTGAATGCCTTCGTGGCCTGCCATCATCCAAGCAGCGCTGCGCATTCGGTGCCGTTCCTGATCTGCAACAGCTGCCACAGCGCAGTGGAGCTGGAAGACCGCGAGATCGTCAGCCAGCTGGAGAAGCGGGCCAAGGAACTGGGCTTCCAGCCGCAGGCACAGACCCTGGAAGTGCACGGTCTCTGCGCGCGCTGCGCGGGGTAACGCAATGGTAGTGCCGGCCGCTGGCCGGCATCCTGAGTGGGGTCAGATCCCTTTGCCATTGGCAAAGGCATCTGACCCCGTTTCATGACAAGGGCTAGTCCTTCGGCTTGCCTGCGGTATCCACCCGCACGATCACCGACATGCCGGGCCGCAGCTGCGCGGCCAGCTTCTGGCCTTCATCGATCGATATCCGCACCGGCAGCCGCTGCACCACCTTGGTGAAGTTGCCGCTGGCATTGTCCGGACGCAACACGCTGAACTCCGATCCGGTGGCGGGCGCGATCTCCTGCACGCGGCCGCGCAGCACCTGGCCCTGGAACGCGTCCACCGAGAACGTGGCCGGCTGGCCGATCGCCATTCCCCAGGTCTGGCCTTCCTTGTAGTTGGCCACCACCCACAGTGTGTCAGGTACCAGGAACAGCAGCTGCGAACCGGCGGCGACATACTGGCCCACGCGCACGCTGGCTTCACTGATCTGGCCGTCGCGCGGTGCGTGGATCACCGTATTGGCCAGGTCGATGCGGGCCAGTTCCAGCTGCGCCTGTGCGCTTTCCACCTGGGCCTCCAGGCTCTTGCGCGCGACCTGGGTCGACACCAGTGTTTCCTCGGCGATTCGGATCTGCGCCTGCGACTGCTGCACGCTGGCCTGCGCCGAGGCTTGGCTGGTGCGGAACTTGTCGCGGTCATTGATCGACACCAACTGCTGCGCGGCCAGTTCCTCGTAGCGCTTCAGCTCGTTGCGCGCGCGCTGCAGTTCGGCCTGGCCAGCCGAGAGCGTGGCGCGCGCCGAGGCGATCTGCGCACGGTTCTGCGCCTGCGACTGGTCGGAGTTGGCCAGCGCCGCGCGCGCACTGTCCAGCGTCGCTTGCGCCTGGGCGACGCGTTGGGCATAGATGCGGTCATCGATGCGCAGCAGCGGCTCGCCCTGCCTTACGTGCTGGAAATCCTTCACCAGCACTTCAGTCACATAGCCGTTGACCTGTGGCGCCATCACGGTGATCTGGCCGCGCACATAGGCGTTGTCGGTCACCATCACGCTGCTGGTGAACGGCCACAGGTGCCAGGCGCGCAGGATCAGCGCGATGCCCAGCAGGGCGACCACCACCATCACTACCACGCTGCGCGCGCTGGGCTTGAGGTACTTCGGCGCGACCGCCGGTTCAACGGGCGTGGGCGCAGGCGCCGCGTCGGTCGGCGGCGGTGGGGTCACGTTGTCGGCGTCGTCGGATCGGGGCGGGACGGGGGGCATGGTCGAGAACTCAGCGGGGCGCGGCTGGCGTGGCCGCAGTGGAAAGGGCGGGGTGGCGCTTGCGCCATTGCTTGAGCACGGCGGTGCGCAGCGACAGCAGCAGCAACCAGCACAGGAAGCCGATCGCCAGCCAGCCGCTCAGCGTGAACACATCATTGAAGCCGCGCACGTTGGCTTCGCGGCGAGTGGTCTGCGCCAGCTGCGCGCTGCCCTGCGCGCTGCGCAGCACCGGGTCGGTGATCTGGGCGGCATACAGCTGCTGTTGGATGCGCAGGCGCTGCGCCACCACCGGATCGGCGGGATCGAGCTGGCTGGTCAACGCGCTGGAGTACAACTGCTCGCGATGCAGCTGGAAGGTCCCCAGCACCGCCGAACCTGCCAGGCCGCCCAGCGTCTGCGTGATCGACAGCGTCACCAGGAAGGTGATCATGTGGTCCACACCCTGTTTCAACGCAGCGGAAATGCCGAGCATGATCAGCGGGCCCATGAACATGCCGGCACCGACCGAGGCCAGGAACTGGCTGGCGTAGAAGTCGTGCGGCCGATCCAGGCTGGTGCGGTGCTGGTCGAAGAAGGCGGCAGCGCCCAGCAGCAGGATCGCCATCAGCAGCTGCGGGATCAGCCGTTTGGGCCCGAAAGTCAGTGCAGTGCCGGCGATACCGGTGATCACGCCGGCAAGAATCACCACGAACAGCGGCCGCAACTGATCAGGGCCCATGCCGAGCGTGCGCATCAGGTTGACCACGCCGTAGGACTGCTCGGTGGTCAGGAAGCGGATCAGGAACGCGCCGACGATGAAATGCAGTACGGGCAGGCTGGCCAGCCAGCGTGTCTGCAGCAGCGGATTGCGCCGGTAGTGTTCGATGATGAAGGCGGTGGTGGACAGCACGATCGAGGCGATCAGCGCCCAGCCCAGCCACGGCGTGTTGAGCCACCAACGGGTGTAGCCCTGCGCCAGTACGATCACCAGCAGCGCAACCGCCGGCGCTAGCAACGCGAAGGTAAGGAAATCCAGCGGCTCGAAGGCCTTCACCTGGATGCCGGGCGGCAGCTTCAACACCACTACGGCGGCGAATGCGCACAACGCAAGGCCGGCCTCGAACGAATACAGCTGGTGCCACTGGCCGGTATCCACCAAGCCTGGTGAAACGATCCAGGCGATCGGCACCGCCAGCTGCGAAAGGCCGACGCCGACCACCAGCAGGTTGCCGGTAAAGCGGCGGGGCAGGGCCTGCAGCATGTACAGCGTGCCCAAGGTCGAACAGGCCGCGCCGGCGAAGCCGCTGGCGGCACGGGTCAGCATCGTGGTCTCGAAGCTGCCGACGAACAGGTGCAGCACCGCCAGCGCCGCGTACAGGCCCAGCCCGATTTCGGCGAACAGGCGGATGCCGTACTGCTGGCGGAATTTGAAGGCCAGCAGGTTGGCGGTGACATTGACCATTGCATAGGCCGCCACCAGCCAGCTGCCCTGGGTCGGGGTCAGCGCCAGCTGGCCCTGCAGGAACGGCAGGTTGGCAGTGACCAGCGCATTGCCCAGCCCGCCGGTGATCGCCACCAGCAGCGATACCAGCGCATAAGCCACACGCCGGTACGGTGGGTGCCAGGGCATCGACGCCGAGCCGGGCATGGTCGGCTTCTCGTGCTCCTCCCAATCCGGAACCGGCTTCAGATACGGCTGGACCATCAGCGGGCCTCGCTGGTTGCTCCCTGGAGACCCCCGCGCAGCAGCTGCAGGGCGCGCCCGGCGAGGTGGGCGCGCTCGTCGCGGGTCTTGCCGCGCAGGGCTGCGCCCAGCATGCCCGAGATCAGTGAAATATCCGTCTTCTCCAGATCGGCACGGCACAGCCCGGCGGCCTTGGCGCGGGCGATCGGCTCCTCCAGCAGGTCGCGCACGGTCTCGCGCGCCGCGCGCATGGCCGGCACGTCCGAATCGACCGCGCGCCAGTAATCGGCCAGCGCCGGCGAATCGATGATGCGCTGGGCCATGCCCTCGAACACCTCGAACAGGGCGTCGTCGCGGTCGCCGAGCTGTTCGACCTGGCGCCGGATGCGGTCGACCGTACGCTGCAGCAGCGCCTGGATCAGCGCGGTGCGGTCGGGGAAGTTGCGGTACAGGGTGGCGCGGCCCACCTGGGCGCGTTCGACCACCAGGTCCAGTGGGGCAGTGACACCGTGTTGGCCGAACACATGATCGGCGGCGTCGAGGATGAGGGCACGGCGGGCAGCAGCATCGGCACGTTGAGCAGTCATGGAATTATTTTCGGACAATAGTGTCCGATTGGCGAGACATTGGGTGACGGGATTGTCCGCTTGTTGTGGTACGCACATCTTTGTGACGGATACGTGATGGTGAGAATCTGAACGAAAACGGGGCCCGAAGGCCCACCGCTGGAGTTGCTGTAGATCCACGCCATGCGTGGATGAAAAGGCTTGGGGCCGGAACGGATGCGGCTAGCCGGTGGCTGATCCGCTCATCTGGCCTTCTTCCTGCTCTTGATGAAATCAATGAACCCCTTCTCATGGCCCTCAAAGGCACGTCTGCCGTACTTGCGGTGCTGCGGTTCGAACAGCGCGTAGGCTGCATCAAGGTTTCCCGATTCGAACTCAATCGTTGCAAGGAGCTCGTCCATGTACTCGCTTGAGGCTTCTCCTTGTCCATAAATGTCTCTGGCGACCATCGCCCACGCTCTGGCCTTCTCAAACTGGGCGGTATCGCGATAGAAAACTGCTATTCCATACGATGAACTCTGGGCGTGGTCATAGGATGACTTGGGCTCTGGAATCATGTCCCAGCTTTCAAGGAAGCGATGCTCTGCCTCCGCGATGTCACCGGCCAGCCAAGCGGTTCTCCCGCATTTGGCGATTGCAAGGATGCGTTCTTTCAGTTCGGCATCGAGACTCATGGTCATGCAAGTGTTTCCGCTCAGTTTTTCTATTGGATTGATACCGGGCTGAGTCTAGCCGCGTAGTAGATGGTGACGCATTGGTAGTGCGCCGCTTTCACCAGTTCATGCCATATACGACAAAAAGAGGGGGCCTTTCGGCCCCCTCGGGTAATGTTCCGACGGCGTAAGCCGATCAGAAGAACGCGCGGATACCGAATGCGACGCCACGGCCCGGCAGCGGCGAGTAGTCGCGCAGCAGAGAGGTATGCGGACGCACTTCGCGGTTGGTCAGGTTGCTGCCATCCAGGAACACCTCGTAGCTGTTGCTGGCGTTGCGGTCCCAACGATAGGCCAGGTGCGCATCGACCAGGGTGTAGCCATCGCTCGGCTCCTCGTTCTGCGCCACGTCCTTCTGGCGGCTGTAACGCACCGCACCGACCGAGGCGCGCCAGCCGTCCTTCGACCAGCGCAGGTCGGCACCGACGCGGGCCGGGGCGATGCGCGGCAGGTAGCCGGTGTTGGCAAGTTCCACGCTGTAGTTATGGTTGTGGTCGCCATGCGGAACGGCAATGTCGAGGTTGCGGCTGCCGCTGCCATCCAGCTTGGCTTTCACGTAGTCACCGAACAGGCGCAGGTCCCAGTCACCGGCGCCGCCCTCGAACAGGTGCACCAGGGCCTCGGCCTCGGCACCGCGGAATACCGCGTCCTGCTGGGTCCACGCACGAACTGGCAGGCCCTCGGTAACGCCGGTGTCGGCCAGGTAGATGAAGTCCTTGAACTTGGTCTGGTAGACCGAGGCGGAGAAGTCCAGGCGCTCGCTGTGGGTGTGGATGCCCAGCTCCACGCGCTGGCCGCGCTCGGTCTTCAGGTTGCCGTCGCCGATCTCCAGCGAACGGGTAGCAATGTGCGCGCCGGCGGCGTACAGCTCTTCGTTGGTGGGTGCACGCTCGGAGCTGTCCACGCCGATGCGCAGGTCGACCGCGTCGTTGAGCTTCCAGATGCCGGCAGCCGAGAGGTTGGTGGCGCCGAAGGTGCGGCGCCGGTAGTCACCGGTCGGGTCCAGCTTGACCTGGTCGTGGCGGCCGCCCAGTTCCAGCTTGAACGGGCCGAACTGCTTTTCCTGCAGTACAAACAGGCCGATGTTCTTCGTACCGGTATCCGGTACGAACGCTTCTTCACCCTTGGCGCCGAAATCACTGTTGCCGAACTGCAGGCCGAAGGCGCCGTCCCACCCACCGATCTGCTGCTGCACCGCTTCCAGGCGCGCCTCGATGCCACGGTTGGTGAAGCGGGTGGAGGGCGTGCCGGCCTCCAGCTCCACGTGCTCGTAGTCGGTGTAGGCCACGCGTGCG
This sequence comes from Stenotrophomonas sp. GD03777, assembly GCF_029842485.1. Taxonomy (NCBI): domain Bacteria; kingdom Pseudomonadati; phylum Pseudomonadota; class Gammaproteobacteria; order Lysobacterales; family Lysobacteraceae; genus Stenotrophomonas; species Stenotrophomonas sp. GD03777. The sequence goes on along the minus strand of NZ_JAOCGL010000082.1, from coordinate 4,438 downwards.
TTGATGTTCTTCAGGAACGAGACCGGGTTGTAGATGCCGGCCTTGGTCTCGAAGCGGTTCTGCACCATGTCGATGCGCACGTCATGCTCGTCGCCGCCTTCCTCTTCATCGCCGTGGTCGTGGCCGTGGTCATGGCCGTGATCGTCGCCGTCGGCGTGCACGTGTGCGCCGTTGGGAATGCCGTAGTTGGTGCGGTAGGTGCTGGCCGACACGCCGAAGTAGCCGCCTTCGCCCAGCCAGGTGGCGCCGACGCCGCCGGCGCGGGTGCGGATGGAGCTGTTGTCGAGGCGGCCGCGACGCGGCTCTTCGCCTTCCTCGCCCGCGTGGTCGTGGTCGTGGTCGTCGTGGTGGTCTTCCAGGCTGTCGATCACCGCATAGCCGGGAATGCGGTAGTCGTCGCCATTGCGCACCAGGCCGTCCACATGAAGCACGACATTGCCGCTGACGCCATCGAGGCGGAACATGCCGCTGCGCTCGTTGTTCACCGAATTGCCACGCAGCTCGGCGCGGCCGCTGAGCGGGCGCTCGGGCAGCTCGCGCGCGATGCGGCCGTCGACCACATTGACTGCACCACCGATGGCACCGCTGCCGAACAGCAGCGTGGCCGGCCCCTTCAGCACTTCGATCTGGTCAGCCAGGAACGGCTCGATGCTGGTGGCATGGTCCGCACTGACGGTGGATGCATCCATGTTGCCCATGCCGTTGGACAGCACCGCAACGCGTGGGCCTTCCTGGCCGCGGATGATCGGGCGCCCGACGCCGGGCCCGAAGAAGGTGCTCTGCACGCCGGGCAGCTTGGCCACGGTATCGCCGAGGGTGCCGGCCTTCTGTTCGTCCAGGCGCTCACCGGCCAGCACCTCCACCGGGCGCGCAAGGGATTCGGCATCGCCCTGCAGCGGCGACGCGGTGACTTGCACCGAGGACAGCTCGGTCAGGTGGCGGTCACGATGGGCGGTGTCCTGACCGGCTGCAAAGGCGACGGACGGCAGCAGGGCGGCGAGGGCCAGGGCCAGGGAATGCGGCTTGAGCCGTGCGGTGTGGGCGGGCATGGATGGGTCCTTTGTTACACTGTATCAATCGCGGGGCGCACGAATCCCGTCGATGGGACAGGGGGAGGGAAAGCGTGCGGGTCGGGAAGGGATGTTATATTATTCCATAACGATTCGCCGACCCTGCTGGAAGTCATGTCCTTGTCCTCACGCCTGCGCCACCTGCTCGACCGTTTCGGTGCCACCGGTTCGATGCTGTGCGCGGTGCATTGCGCAGTCATCCCGGTGCTGCTGGCGGCAGCGCCCTCGCTGGGCCTGTCGTTCTGGCTGAGCGACGGCGTTGAACAGGCGCTGGTGCTGTTCGTGACCCTGCTTGGGCTGTTCAGCCTGGTCTGGGGTTACCGCCGCCATGGCGCGCTGCGTGCGCTGGGCTTCCTGATCCCCGGCCTGGTCGCGCTGTGGGCTGGCGTGCTGTACGAGCCGCTGCATCACAACGCCGTGCCGCATGCGGTGGTGATGACCATCGGTGGCCTGCTGGTGGGCGTTGCCCATCTGGTCAACCTGCGCCTGAACCACGGCCACGTACACGACGCCAGCTGCGCGCACTAGGCGCTCCATGATAGGATTTTCGATCGTGCGCGGGGGCGCCCAGCAAGGCGGCCCCGCCGAACCCGTGTCAGTACGGGGTAACCAGATTTCACACTTGAGGAGTTGAAGACATGGGTAAGGGTGACCGCAAGACCGCCAAGGGCAAGCGCTACAACGCCAGCTACGGCAACGCCCGTTCGCATACCGCGAGCAAGGTCGCCGTAGGCGCCGCCGCCCCGGTTGCCAAGAAGACCGTGGCCAAGGCTCCGGCGAAGAAGGCCGTGGCGAAGAAGGCCGTCGCCAAGGCCTGATCCGGCCGCGCGACTGGTCCAAGGAAAAACGCGGCGCCTGGCGCCGCGTTTTTTTATGCATGATTTTGCAGAGCCGAGCCCATGCCCGGCTGGCGCAATGCAGCCGAGCGTGGGCTCGGCTCTACAACCGGATCAGCGCAGGGTCTTCTTCAGCGTTTCCGGGTTGCCGTCGTTCGGCGCGGCTGGTACCTGCAGAAGGTGTGCCAGCAGTGGATAGACATCGACATTGTCGAAGCCATCGATCACCAGGCCCTGGCGGAACGACGGGCCACTGGCCACGAACACCGCGCGCATGGACGGCAGCGCGTTGTCGTAGCCGTGCGAGCCGCGGTCCTGCTGTTCGCGCTTGGCGATCTTTTCCTGATGCAGGGCATCCCAGCCTTCATCCATCATGCAGACAATGGCGGGAATGCGCGGATGGGTGCCGTAGTGCAGGCGCGCCGGCAGTTTTTCTTTCTTCCAGCATTCGTAGTGCGCGTGGCGGCCGAGCAGAGCGCGTTCGGCGGCGGCTTCATGGCCGACCACCGGTGCGAAGCCGACCGACTGGCCCTGGCTGACATTGCGCGCAATCGCCGGGTCGACCATCGATTCGGTGGCGATCACCTGGCCAGCGGGGACACTGGCCATGCCATGGTCGGAGACCACGATCACATTGGTTGTTGCGGCCAGCCCACGTTGCTGGAGTCCGTCGAGCACCTGGCCGACGATCTGGTCGGCGCGCACGATGGCGTCGGCGTACTGCTTCGACTCGGGGCCGTAGTTGTGACCTGCCTTGTCCACGTGTTCCATGTACAGCGTGGTCAGGCGGGGGGCATCGGCGTCGGTCTGTGACAGCCAATCGAGCACGATGCCGGCGCGCTGTTCCAGCGGCTCCTTGCCGTCGTAGATGCGCCACTGGCTGGGGCGTACGCCACGGATCTCCGATTCACTGCCCGGCCATGACGTGGTGGCCGAACGCACGCCAGCATTCTCGGCGCCGACCCAGATCGGTTCTCCGCCCCACCAGCCACTGGTGGTAACCGCTTCGCGATTGCTCAGCTCGAACCGGCCCAGTGCTTCATCGTCCATGCTGTTGTTGACGATGCCGTGGTGGTCCGGGCGCAGGCCGGTAACGAGGGTGTAGTGATTCGGGAAGGTCAGCGACGGATAGGACGGGGTCATCCAGCGTGCGCGCACGCCGCCATCGATCAGGCGTTGCAGGTTCGGGGTCAGGCTGCGGTCCAGCGCATCGGCGCGCAGGCCGTCGATGGAGATCAGCAGCAGCTTCGGCGGTGCCGCCGCAGCGATGGAAGTGGGAACGGAGGCGGAGGGGGGGGGCGCGGTGGTGCAGGCAGCCAGGGGCAGCAGCAGCGCCAGCGCACAGGTCAGGCGTACGGAAGTCATCCGCGCATGATAAGCCGGCGCAATGACGCGCCCAAGACACGGCGCGCTATCGCGCGCGGTGTCCGCGCATTTTTTCCTTATCCCCGCGCCTGTCGGCGCGCGTCCTTCAACAAGAAGGGGGCTTTTCTCCAGACAGATTCCAGATACCTCCATCCACGCATGGCGTGGATCTATCGTGTCGACCAAGGTCGACACCTGCCAGCCGCCGCGGGAATCTTTCGAAGGTGGGGCGGTGTGGGTGGGCAGGACCGTTGGCGCCATGGATGGCGCCATCGAGCCCCCATGGATGGGTTTACGGCGTGTCCTGCCCACCCATACCGCCCCACCCAACGCGTAGAAAATCGGAGCTGTATTGGCTCTTGACCTTGCCGTTGCCTCTGCGGGTGCCGGGCGCAGCCCGGCCGGCCCTCTCAGGCGAACAGCGGGGCCTGGCGCTGTTCCAGCCGCAGCAGCGCGGCCTTGGTTTCCAGGCCGCCACCGAAGCCGGTCAGTGCACCGTTGCTGCCGATCACGCGGTGGCAGGGCAGGATGATCGGCAATGGATTGCGGCCATTGGCCGCGCCCACCGCGCGGGTCGCGCTGGGTTGGCCCAGGTGCTGCGCCAACTGCAGATAGCTCCAGGTCTGGCCGAACGGAATCAACGCCAGCGCCTGCCACACGCGCAGCTGGAACGGCGTGCCGCGTGGTGCCAGCTGCAGGTCGAACCGGCTGCGTTCACCGTGCAGGAACTGCAGCAGCTGTTCGCGTGCCTCCGGCAGTGCATCCGGTGCGTAATGCCAGCCGTCGCGCCCGCGTGCGGGGTGACGGTTCTCCGGAAACAGCACGTGCGCAAGACCACGCTCGTCACCGGCGATGGTCAATACGCCGATCGGGCTGTCGAAACGATCGAACAACAGGGTCATGTCGGTTCTCCAACGAACGTGCCGGACAGGTGCCACAGGTGCAGCACCGCGTAGGCGCGCCACGGGCGCCAGGGTTGCGAGCGCGCTTCGGTCGCGCGTTCGTTCAGGCGCTGGCCCTGCGCGTGGCCGAGCACCTGCTGCAGTACAAGATCGCCGGCCGGGAAGGCATCGGGCTGGCCGAGGCCACGCAGGGCGATGTACTGCGCGGTCCAGGGGCCGATGCCGGGCAGTGCAACGCAGCGCGCAACGAATTCCTCCAAGGCCT
>NZ_JAOCGL010000081.1:0-19584 GCF_029842485.1 Stenotrophomonas sp. GD03777 | reverse complement strand
AGGTATTTACCTGCATATAGTCCACTCAAGGGCGGCGCCTGCCGGCCCATGCGAGGAACCTGCAATGGTGGATATCACACACCGCGTCGGCATCAAGGCCCCCGCTAGCCAGGTGTACCAGGCCTTGGCCACCCCCGAAGGAGTTGCCGGATGGTGGGCTGAGGACACCCATGGCGACCGCGAGGTTGGCGGCACCGTCAAGGTGCGTTTCACCAACAACGGCCAGGAAATCGGCGCCATGGAAATGAAGCTGGAACAGCTCATTCCCGGCGAGCTCGTGCTCTGGCAGTTCCTCGCCGGTCCTGCTGAATGGATAGGTACCCACGTGCGCTTCGCGCTGAAGCAGGAGGGCGACTACTGCATCGTCCTGTTCACCCACGAAGGCTGGAAGGAACGCGTCGAGTTCACCTCCCACTGCAGCACCAAGTGGGCGGTCTTCCTGCTGAGCCTCAAGTCCCTGCTGGAAACCGGCAAGGGCCAACCCAACCCCCACGACGTCAGGATCGACAACTGGAACTGAAGACGCCCCGCATGAATGCAGACAAGGTGTTCAAGGCCTTGGCCGACCCCACGCGCCGGACGCTGCTGGACCTGCTCTGCGAAGACAACGGCCAGACGCTGGGCCAGCTGTGCGAGCACCTGGACATGGCCCGGCAATCGGTCACCCAGCACCTGGGCCTGCTGGAAGACGCCAATTTGATCAGCACCGTGCGCCGTGGCCGCGAGAAGCTGCACTTCATCAACCCGGTGCCGCTGCATGAAGTCTACGAGCGCTGGGTACGCAAGTTCGAGCAGCAGCGCCTGAGCCTGCTGCATGACCTGAAACGCGAACTGGAAGGAGAATGACGATGTCCGCAGAGACCACCCGCTTCATCCACGTGATCTACATCGCGTCCACGCCACAGAAGGTGTTCGAGGCCATCACCCGCCCCGAGATCGCCAGCCGCTACTGGGGCCACGAGAACGTCTCGGACTGGAAACCCGGCTCGCGCTGGCAGCACGTGCGCGCCGACGAAACGCGCTCGGTCGAGCTGGTCGGCGAAGTGGTGGAAAGCACCCCGCCCTCGCGGCTGGTCATCACCTGGGCCGCCGCCTCGCAGGCCGACAATCCCGATGCCTACAGCCGGGTCACCTTCGAGATCGTGCCCTACCAGGACATGGTGCGGCTGACCGTCACCCACGACGAATTGGAACCCGGCAGCGGCATGGATACCGGCATCCGCCAGGGCTGGCCGATCGTGCTGTCGAGCCTGAAGTCGCTGCTGGAAACCGGCAAGGGATTGGACGTATTTGCGAAGCCGAACTGAGTCGTGCCGCAATCGGCGGCGGAGCGCCATCCGCCGCCAGTGCTCCCCATCCGGTCAATCGCTCAATCTGAGCGAACGTCCATAACTGCCATGCACATCCTGCTTGATCCAATCCGCCAGCAGGCGCAGATAGCCGTCGGTGATCCGCGTCGACACGCGGTTGCCCTCGGCATCGGTACGGAACTCGACCATGCCATGGTCGGTGTCGGGGAACAGGTAGGTCTCGATCGGCTGCCCTGACGCGCGCAGGCGCCCCAGGATGGTGCGCGTGGCCGCAATCGGTGCGGCCCGGTCCTGCTCGGCCAGCACCCATAGCAACGGCACCTTCAGGCGGCGCAGCGCAGCCTCGGCGTCGTAGTCCCAGATCAGCTCCAGGTTGTCGAAGCGCGCGCGACCGATCCGGCGCAGGTCAGCGTCGCTCATGCGCAGCATGTCACCGCTGTATTCACCACTGATCGTCTTTGCCCACGGCGCGTCACCGATCTTCGCACGCACCCTGGCCAGCGCCTCGAAACCTTCACTGAAATGCGTGCGCATCAGCTGCGCCGTGGCGTCTGACAGCTGGCCGACCTGCTTCATGGTCGCCGCATCCAGTTGCAGGCGGTGCGCCTCGTCGAACAACTGCTCGCGGTCCTCCTCGATGGGCGAGACCACCAGCCCGTAACCGATCGCCACGAAATCCGCCTGCGAACGCGTGGCCGCCAGCGGCGCGATCCAACCGCCCTGGCTGCCGCCGAAGTAGCCGGCACGGCCGAAGCGGCCTTTGGCCAGTTCACGCGCCTTCGCCAGCGCCGCCGCCGCGTCGTCGGCCAGCAGCTCGAAGTTCTGCGTGTACTCGCCTTCCGAATCGCCGGTGCCACGCTTCTGGTAGGCGAACACCGAGATTCCCTGCGCCACCAGCATCCGTTGGTAGATCGCCGCCACCGCCATCGTGCGTTCCGAGCCATGCACCAGCACCACCAGCGGCCGCTTGGGATCGGCCGGACCGGCGGGTTCGATCAACTGCCCGACCAGCTTGGTTCCGGCACTGGTGAAAGTTGCATCGGTATCGCGGGTGGGCAGTCGTTGCCAGCGCTGCGTGGCCCTCGCAGGCGAGCTGACGCTGACCACATCGCCGCTGCAGCTCACCGGCGCGTTGGCATCGCCGGTGGCGCCACGTCGCCCGTCCAGCATCAGATAACGCTGCCCCGTGGCCGGTGCCGCGGCGGGTATGCCCAGCACCACGATGTTGCCCTGCCCGTCACCGTAGGCACTGACCGTGCACAGCTCGGCGGCTGCAACCGGCAGGCCCGAACACACCAGCACCGCGCTCAACAACGAACGACTCTTCCACCCTGCCATGCCCTTCCCCATTGCAGTGAACCCGCGTCTTGCAGGTGCCGGGCGCAGCCTAGCGCGTTCGTTCGCCAGATTCATGCTGCACCCGCTCGCCGTCGCCTTCTGCCATAGCCATACTGGAAGGACGATACGGACTTCAGAACGCCATGCACCCTCACTTGGAACACATCGGCACCACCCGCATCCCGCGCGTGGAGCCGCAGGGCCCGATGCTCGATGCCGGCGCCCTACGCAACCTGATCGGCGATGCCCTTGGGCACCAGGCCGAGTGGATCGCCGTGCCGGTGCAATGCCTTTCGGCGGACTTCTTCGAGCTGCGCTCCGGCATGGCCGGGCAATGGCTGCAGATGCTGGTGAACTACCGCCTGCGCTTCGCCGTACTGGGCGACGTCAGCGCCTACCGCGCACAAAGCGCGTCGCTGGATGCATGGATCACCGAGTGCAACCGCGGCCGCGACGGCTGCTTTGTCGCCGATTGGGATGCCCTGCTGGCACGTCTTCCCGTGTCGGCCAGCTAGCGCGCCGTCCAGCCCCCATCCACCGGCAGCGCCGTGCCGGTGATCTGTGCCGCCGCGTCCGAAGCCAGGAACACCACCATCCCGCCCAATTGCTCGGGCGTCACGAACTGCAGCGAAGGCTGCTTCTCGGCCAGCAGCGCGCGGGCGGCGGTTTCCTGATCCGTGCCTTCCTTCTCCGCCAACGCGGTGATCTGCTGCTCGACCAGCGCCGTTCGCACCCAGCCTGGGCAGATCGCGTTTGCGGTGATGCCGGTGCCCGCATTCTCCAGCGCGGTCACCTTGGTGAACCCCGCCACGCCATGCTTGGCCGCTACATAGGCGGACTTGTTCACCGAACCCACCAGCCCGTGTACCGATGCGATGTTGATGATGCGGCCAGCGCCCTGCTGCTTCATGTGCGGCAAGGCTGCTGCCGTTGCATGGAACACCGCCGACAGATTCAGCGCCAGGATCGCATCCCACTTGTCGACCGGGAATTCCTCGATCGACGCGGTGTACTGGATGCCAGCATTATTCACCAGGATGTCGATGCGGCCCATCTTCGCAACGGCGTGGTCGATCATGCCGCGCACTGCCTCGCCACGGGACAGGTCGGCACCGTCATGCGCCACCCGTACACCGAAATCAGTTTCCAGTTGGGTACGGATGCGCTCGATTTCCGCTGCGTCGCCGAAGCCATTCAGCACGATGTCGGCGCCCTTCCGCGCCAGCGCCGTGGCAATGCCGAGACCGATACCGCTGGTGGAGCCGGTGACCACCGCAACCTTTCCAGAGAACATGGGCGAGCTTCCATTGGGCGTAGGCCGCCAGTGTACCTACACGGGCCAACCCCCTTTAACTAGCGCCCGATGTCGGCCCACCATTAGAAGCGGATGCCCGCCCGATCAACGGTCGCCAGCGGATTGGCCTTCCGCACTGCCTCCAGGAACAGCAGGAAATCCCGATTGAACAGCGTCAGGTTGTTGGTGAACTTCACGCACTTTCTGCCCGAAGCTTTGCTGAAGCACACCTGCCAGACATAGCGCCCGTAGATCCTGTCGGACGTTCGTGTGACTGAGGTGATCTGCGAAAGCAGAACCGCCGTAGGCACCGGCCCACGCTGCAGGTAAAAGGACGCCGCATCGAAGAAGTAGTGCTCGCGATCCTCTTTGCCATCCACCATCACCAAGGTCATGGACCTGCCGGAAATCCGGCGCGGAGCATGCAAACGCAACCCCGAGTTCACGGACGAGCGAGCAGTTGCTTCCATTCGCCGAAGGGTGAACCAGAGGATCACCAACGGAAGTGCCGCAAGGACAATGAAACCTACGGTCTTCAAAACAGTTTCCAGCGTGCTGGGCACACACATCTCCAAGATGAACGTTCAGGCATTGGCGACGCCCAAGTAGATCCACGCCACGCGTGGATGGCGCTCCCTCAACGCCCCATCACTTCCAGTGATCCGGCCCCAGGAACGGTAGGCTCAACACAAACACCGGAACCGCCACAGGGATCAACGCGGCCCCCAGCACCTTGCCCGCCGCCGAACCCACACCCGGCTTGTCCTCCCTCTCCGGCAGGATCCGCTGCGCGCGCGCATTGATCGGCTGTGCCAGCTTCCCCTTCTCTGCCAGTGCCGCAGCATCCGGCAACTGCACCCGCTCGCCGTCGCCCTCGAACAGCGCGCTGTAATAGCTGCCACCCTTCCTTGAAAGATTGCAGGCGCGGTCAAACGCCAGCGCGTAGCGGGTCCGGTCCATCGGCAGGTAGTAGCGCGCCCGCCCCTCCACGGCCTTGGCCTCACGCGGGGTAACCTCAATCCGCTCCAGCTTGAACTGCGCGGCCTGTTCCGCCGTCACCTGCTCCGGCCGCAGCAGCAGCGCATAGCTGCCGTGCACCTTGGCCTTGTTGGCCGGGTCGCGCCAATCCTCATGGAAGTACATCTGCGCGCAGGCCACCGCCTCGCGCAGCGGGCTGTCCATCAGCGCGCGGTACTCGCGGAACGGCGCGGCATTGAAGCGCATCGGCTCGTCATAGCGCGGCAGCAGGTACAGCTGGCCGTCGTCGGCCACGAACGCACTGGTGATCTCGCGGCTTGAGGCGTGCTCTTCCGGGCCACTGGCACAGCCGGACAGCAAGCCAAGGCACAGGGCGGAGAGGATGAAGAAGGACGTTCGCATGTCGTGTTCGAGGGCTTCCCTGGGAAAACGGCCCCTCCCGAAGGGACGAGGCAAGCCCGTCATGGTGCCATGTCGGCCTTGCCATGCCCAATCAAACTGCTGGAGATCGAGCGGGTTCAAGCCGCTGGCGCTGGTCGGCGTGCTATATTGAGTGCGCCTGGACATCCATGTTCAGTGACGTTCCTGGATCAGTCTGGAACGAGCGCAACAGGTACATCCCCGTTCGGCCTTTCCGTAGCGCTTGGGGATTATCCAACCACCAGCGCACCAGATTGCTCCTTGGTTGGCGAAATGAGCCAGCCGCTGCGGGCCGTGCGTCTTGCCCAAGGGCCAGGTCAGCCACCCGGCAGGCCTTTGAAGAAGCGCCGCGACATAAGCCGCATTTCCAGCATGCCGATTACGGCATCCGTGGGTCGCCGGCCCCTTCAGCCGTGCCGGCGCAGTCGGCATCGCGATTGCTGCCATGTTTGTCGCATTCGCCAAACACTTTGCCCCGCTACTGGGGAACCGATGAAGAAGAAAGCCCACTCTTGAGAGGAGAGCGCGTAAATGAACGCTGATGATGTGAAGTCAATACCGATGATGGACCCGCTCGCGAACCAGCACACCGGTGGATCAAGTGCATCCAGACGCACCATCTACGTAGATCTTGATGGCGTAATGGCCGACTTCGACGCGGCATTTCCCGCCCTGTTTGGCCTGGACCACCGCGTGCTTGCCGACGATGAAATGTGGGGGCACATCAACAGCCACCCGTCATTCTTCCGCGACCTTCCGCCGATGCAGGGTGCAGTGGAGTTCTTCCACAGCATCCACCACTTGAACCCGGTGATTCTCACGGCCTGCCCGAAATCGAACTATCCACTCGCTGCCATGCAGAAGCGGCAGTGGGTCCGCGAGCACCTGTCAGCAACCTGCCTGGTGTTGCCTGTGCTCGGCGGCAGGCACAAGCCTCTTTTCATGCACCAGCCAGGCGATGTTCTGATCGACGATTTCGAAGCGAACTGTGATGCCTGGACAGCGGCCGGGGGCGTGGCGATCAGGCACGCTGGCGATTGGACTGCGACGCGTCACGCGCTTTCCCAGATTGAATATCTGCCAGGGGCAGCGCTGGCGAAGGGCTGATGCCCTCTCTGCCGACCACGTTGGCACTTCCATAGACAGGCCGAGGCGCTGGCCCCTCGGCCCCCAAGGCTGGCAACCTGCTGCGCAGCCCCGCCCTACTTCAACCGCTCCACCAGCCGCTGCCCCACCTCCAGCGCCGACGCCGGGTTCTGCCCTGTAATCAGCTCGCGGTCCACCACCACATGCCCGGTCCACGGCGTGGTGTTACTGCTGAACGTCGCCCCCGCCTGCTGCAGCGCAGTCTGCGGGTAGAACTTCATCTCACCGCCGCCCAGCAGCGGCTTGGCCTGCTCCTCTTCCTGGTTGCTGATCACCGTCATCTGGTAGCCGCTGTAGATCCACTTCGGCGTGGCCGGCATCGCACCCGCTTCCAGCTTTGCCACGAAACCACCGGCATCCGGCAGCGTGGACAGCAGCGCGATCGGCCCGTGGCAGACCAGCGCGGTGGTCTTGTTGCGCTGGTGGAAGTCGGCCAGCAAGCGGCCCAGCGCCGGGCTCTTCAGCAGGTCCTGCATCGGCGCGTGGCCACCGGGAATGTAGACCGCATCGAACCGCGCATAGCCCTGCTGCTCCACGCGCGCCAGGCTGACCACCGGCGAGGCCGTCGGCGAGGTCAGCGCCAGCTTCTCCAGCAGGTCCTTGTGCAGTTTCAGCTGCGCGGCATCGTTGCCGAAGTACGCCGGCGTCACCGAGGACGCATCCACCGTCGGCGCCCGCCCCTGCGGCGTGGCGAAGGTCACCTCGTGGCCGGCGTCCAGCAACAGCTTGACCGGCTGCATCAGCTCGTTGAGATAGAAGCCGGTGGACAGCACCTTGCCGTCCTTCAGGTCCAGGTGGTTTTCGTCGGACAGCACCACCAGCACGTTGGCGGCATGCGCGCCGCTGGCAGCCAGGGTCAGGGCCAGCGCTGCGGCCAGCCGGGTCATCAGGTTCATGGGGAAGCTCCTATCGGGGAATGGCGGCCACTTTATTCATCGCCCCGGCGGCGATAAATTGGCCTCATCGCAAAACATCTGTTCCCCGGAGAGCCAAATGAGCCGCAAGTTCGACTACCTGGGCGATGTGGAGGTGTTCCTGGCGGTGGTCGAGCACGGATCGTTCACGGCTGGCGCGGTGGCGCTGTCTACCACGCCCTCGGTGCTGAGCCGCGCGGTCACCCGTCTGGAAGCGCGACTGGGCCGGCAGCTGCTGCAGCGGACCACCCGCCGCGTGGGCCTGACCGACGCCGGGCGGCTCTATCTGGAACAGGTGCGCACCGCCTTCGGCCTGCTGGACGACGCCGAGCGCGACGTACTGGCCCAGGACGGTGCGCTGGCCGGCCGCGTGCGCCTGAGCGTGCCCACCACCTATGGCCACTACCGGCTGCCGCCCGTGCTGGCGCGCTTTGCGCAGCAGTACCCGCAGGTACAGGTGGAACTGAACATCACCAACCGCAACGTGGACCTGGTGGCCGAAGGCTTCGACCTGGCCATCCGCCTGGGCCAGCTGCCGGACAGCGGGCTGGTGGGGCGAAAGCTGGAAGACGCCCCACTGCTGCTGGTGGCCGCGCCGGAGTACCTGAAGCGCCGCGGCACGCCGCAGACACTGGACGACCTGCAACAGCACCTGTGCCTGCCCTTCGTGATGCCGCGCACCGGGCGGTTGGCGCCGTGGATCTTCCGCGACGGCGGGCGCGACGTGGACTGGCTGCCGCGATCGTCCATCGAGACATCCGACGATGTGCTGGGCGTGGTGTCGCTGGCCGAACAGGGCATCGGCATCTGCCAGAGCTATGAGTTCATCGTGCGCGAGCGGATGCAGCGTGGGCAGCTGGTGGAAGTGCTGCCGCAGCTGCGCGGGCGGTCTAGGCCGTTCTCGGTGATCTATGCGCCGCACCGGCGGCAGTCTGCGGCGGCGCGGGCGATGATTGAGTTGCTGGTGGGGAATGCGGGTGAGGATGGCGCTGGTTGAAGCCGCTAGGCTCGCTGGCGGTGTCGGGTTTGAACCGCTTTTCGAGGTGTGCGGCTGATCGCGTGCCGTTGCTTGGCGAGGCGGACTAAGAACTGTTGCAAAGAAGGCTGTCGCGCTATTCGCTTGTGGCGTGGGCGATTGCGCCAGTTTGAATCGCCATCAGCAGAGCAGCTGCGTGAATGCGTCCGGCGGTGTCGCGTGCCGCACGAATGGAGCGTGCAACAATAGTTCTTCGCTCTCGGATTCCGCGATTCCTTCGCGAATTTCTATTGGCATTCGGAGCGGCGGCGTAAACACCATGACGTGCCACCGACAACGGGTGGCTCCGGGTCTGCAAACCCGCGATGAGCAACGACTGTTGTTTACGCTTGCCCGTCGGCACCGTCCTCAACCGGTGCCGGCGGGCAATCCGTCGGCCTATCTGGCGGGCGGTGCGTGGGGGTCTTCGGACCCACCGGTCATTCGTTGCTTCGTCCCGGTTTGCAGCCACGCATCGTCCGCCACCTCTTCACGGTGGCGCTGTTAAGCACAGCCACGGAAGCCGACGTCATGAACGAATCCCGCACCTTCTCTTCGTACACCGTTGTTGAACCCATCAGCGACGACACTCCCCTGCCCGATCTGAACTCCCTGCTCGGCATTCTCAAGCGCATGCGCGGCTGCGAGGGAGCGGATGGTCACCCTTGGCCGGAAACCGACGTGTCACCCGGCCGGCGTGTGAGCCTGGCCAGAAGCGAGCGCGCGATGGTGGGGGCGCTGACGGTGCTGGAGCTACTGCATGCGGCGGACCGCTGCCGCGTGGCAGCGGAGCCGGAGCGGCATTTGGATGAGGGGGTTGTGGATGGGCTATTTCTGGCTTGTAGGGGGCTGGTTGAGTGGGCTTGCCGAGAGGTTAGGCCGGAGTGACCTATGTGGGCCCCCTCTGGGCGTAGTAAGTGCCACTCGTCGCATCAGCGCCCGCTTTCGCCCAAGAGCAAACGTTCAACATCTGAACTAGGCCGTACCGCGAAGCGGGTTCGCCTTGATTTAATTATTGGCGACCGGCCAAATCATAGATGACCAATGGCGTAGCGATCCACTCGCCGAACGACGTATTGGCGGAGAACACTCGGAGTAGCGCTCTGCACGGCAACGAAAGACGATCAATGACCAGATGAGAGAGCCCCTTGAAAGACGCAACCCCGGGGACGAAATACTCATCTGTCGGGGAAAGGGCAAACTTTGCGTCTCCGCCCCTTAATGAAAAGAAAGCTTCCTCGCCGACATACTCATTAGTTTTACTTGGCTTGTTTGGACCAGGCTTGTCGATCAGCGCAATTGTACTGGATGAGCGAGTAACTTTGACTTTGCTAATTCCCAAGGCACCAACCACCCACACGTATCTGGATGGGCTGTCCATTTCCTGTTCATGGGTAAGATCAGGATACCTTGCTAGTCGTTTGGCCAGTTGATCGAGCATCTCCAGCGTCGACAGTGAGTAAGATTTGCTTTCACTGGAACTTCCGCCGCCAGAGAACAATGCAACAGAAACGCCAGCCTGCACTGCTTGCGTTCGAGTGATCAGAGTCCTTGGTGAGATATCGAATTCCGCCTCATAGAGGCGTGCAATAAAGTCGATATCTAGGTAAATGAGTCTCTCAGCAAGCGATTTATCTTTCATAGCCACTAAGCATCTAATTGACGGACATGTCGATCTGGTTATGCGGTTGGCCAACAAGCAGCGTCCGGCGGACGCTCCCCTTGATATAGATCGATTCTAGGCTGGATGGAGTCCGGCTAACAAGCCAGCAAATAACTGGACCCAGCTGGGGGGCTCAGTGACCACCGAAGGCTCGCTTCGATAGGAACTCGATAACCGCTTTGGTTCGCACGATGCCCCGCGACCGGGAGCGACCATACTTCCGAATGCTGGCTCGCTTGAAACCGAGGCCGTTCAACGTTCCGTCCACACAAAAATCCATTCATGCCCGACCTTGAATGCCCGCGCATATTGAATTTACTTACTCATAGCCTGGTAGTGCTCGCCATACCCACACTCTTCAAAAATTAACCTCAGACCTTCCTTGAAAACATCGCGATCAAACTCTTTTATGTCGAAAATATTCTGACCCAAGGAGTGCGACTCTCGATTCATGTACCTGTAGAAAGTCGCGAACTTATCACTTGACAGGACTGGCTTTTGGAATACGTTATTGAAATCCTTCTTCTGAACAAAGTTAAAGAAGTATTCGACAATATTTCGCATGCAATTAGCAATCAGCGCAGGCGGCGATGCCTGATCCTTTATGATTGACCAGTATGACTGATAGTCATTCTGTATCTCCTCATACTTCATCGGAACTACAGTGCTTCCGTTTTTATTCTTGAAAACCCTGAATAGTTGCTGCGTCTCCGCACGCTTCTCTTTATTAGAATGTGTCAGCTCATAGAAGAAATAAAGGCTATGAGTGAGAACAAACACCTGGGCAAAACTCTTATCGTTAATTAAATACTTCTTGATCAGCTGCCCAATATTGAAAACGTAGAGGTGAGAAAGGCTGGAGATGGGATCATCAATCACAACTACTTTCGGCTGGGGAACCGCAGCAGCAGCCTTCTGCCCTTTGCAAAGTTCTATGAAGTATAGAAAACTAATGACGGTTTTCTCGCCTTCGCTCAGCGAGTGAAATGCATTCGCCTGATCAGCAGCCCTGGAAACCCGATATAAATTTTCGCCGTATGGCACCACAGAGAATCCATCGATACCAATCTCTACCAGCCCAGCGTTGATGTTTTCAATTGACTCTTCGATGTTGACCGTTTGCTTTCTAAGAGCAGCAATCTTGTCGTTAGACGCTGCCACGTTAGCGTCGATCTTGGCGGCTTCTTGACTTATTTTGCTAGCCTCATCTTTGAGATCTGAAGCGGACTGCGAATATGCAGAAATCGTCTGATCATAATCCCAGCGCATCAGCGCCCAAAAACGCGACCTTATGTCCTCCCGAGTTCTCTTCTTGTTCGCCAGCTTTTCATTATGTTCCTCAATCAGCACGTTCAGGTCGCCGATCAAATCATTTATAACGTCGACGGCGGGCTGGGTATCGGCGAGGGCAACTGGTGTGCTAGGGCTTTTGATCTTGCTGTCAATGTGCAGAATATTTTCGCGGATTGACGCTTTTAGAGCCTCACTGGCAATACTCCAGGTTTCCACAAGCTTTTTGTTGGCAAGCGGAGATTTTGAAATGTCTTGGAGACTCATGCCTGAGGTCAACGCCTCATAGCGGATCTTGATCGACTCCAACTGTTTAACATCTCTCTCATAGTCTTCATCGAAGACTTGACGGATGGAATCGATGATATTTTTAGTAATCGTTTCCTTCTGACAGAAAGGGCAGGCCTGAGGATCCTTATCATATGAAATGTACTGGAGCCCTTGCTTCACCCAGTCAGAATTGCGAGCTTTAGTGATGAACTCTGCAACTGAACCTTCTTGACTGCCGACAATGATTTTCGACCAGAGGGAATCCCCTTCAATGGTCAGCCAGTCGGCCGAGAGGGTTGGAATTTTCGTGAATGGAACTGCACCCTCGCCCTCAATGGACGACGCCTCGGCCTTCAGGTCATCTATGGTGTAACTAGGCGCCTTTTCCGGCAGAGGCAATCCAATAATATGCTGGAAAAGAAGCTCTGTTTTCTTTAGGCCTTCTAGGCAAAACTCCAGTACGCGATCCCCGCCCGCGAAACTAGTCTTAATATTCCAAACCTTTCCGCTTGCCTTGATCTTTTCTTGATCGAGTTTTGTCGCATTTCCAGTGGCCCGCTTTGAATTCTCTTGCTGAACGGACAGATGCTTCTCCAGCTCTTTCGTCTCGGCTTCAATTTGCTGGAGCGCGATCTTGTTCTCTTTGGATAGCGTAAAAATTCCTTTTAAATTCTCTTCTTCGTAAAAGTAGTCTTTGAGGAAGCCTTGGTTGTACACCAAAATTTCACATGGTTGACTAGTTTTCAGACTGCATTTAGCAAACCGAGGTTCGGCTTGCTTATACAAAAACTCAGAGATAGTGCTCTTACCCGCACCATTTAGCCCGTATATTAGAGAAGTCTTGTTGGTGAGCGAGAGAGTAGACTTGGATTTGTAACTGGTAACGCCATCTATGTTCAGTTCCGTGATCACAACCTGGCTCCTGGATGCTAAGTGGCTTTGCGTCATTTCTGTTGGCGAGAAGGAGCATGGCGCGCCATGAACCGCCTGCTACGTCGGCCTTTCCCGGCCCCTGCCAACGATGACCAAATCGCCGAAAATGTTCCCGATCCCTGCATGTCGCCCCCATCCATCTTTACTCTGAAGACTGCTTTTGTATGATCTGTTCCTGTCGCGACCGACAGCTATGGGTCGGCTACGGCCATATTGCGTATTGCGATCAGAAGCAGACTTTCGACACCTACACCAAGCCGCGCCGCGACATCGACTTGAATTAACTGTTAGAGGTCACCATAGCACCACCCCCCTGGCGCCAGAGGAAAGATTGCGAGCAAAATCCCAGAAGCGTTCAAAGCTGCGCTCGAATCCCCAATTGATTCCATCCGCCCCATGGAAGCCACTTCCCATAAATTTTTCGAAGCTAATAGCTTCAACGTTTACAGGCTCAGAGTGAAAGACTACTTTCGTAGGGCTAACGTAAACGTTGTGGCACCCGTTCTTTCGCAAAGTGCCATCGGATTTAGTTGGAAGTCCAACTAAAGAAAGCGATGCCACATCCACCAACTTGGTCTGTGAAAGCAAGTCGGGATTCTTCTTGAGTTCTGAAGTGTTCCCAACCAATGGAAATGCGTAAAAGACAGACCGCGAGCAAGATTTGACCTGATTTCGTAACGCTTCAAGCTGATCGTGAGGCACGAGAAAAACTCGCTCATTCGACCTAAGAAGGCGGTTTGATGCCTTGAACTGAAAGATCAGCAACCGGCCGCCTAGCTTCGTGCATGCATCGAATCCAGCCTTTGCTTCCTGCTTTTGGGTGAGCCCAAACCAAAGGATCTTTTTTTTTGCACCGAGCAGTCTTGACGCCTGAGCGCAAATGTTTAGCTCTAACGTCTTTTCTGAGAGTTTCATCTGAGATCAACTTCCTTGTGAGTTCCAAATGCCCAGCGAGAGGACCTTTTAGCCTGGGCATACGACCTAACGACAAAGCACAGCATTGCGGCCCTTCCGCCGGTACAACTCAATCTTAGTGCGGCTGCGTCTGGCTAACAAGCCAGCGCATAACCGGACCCTACGGCTGCCTCGACGGCCGCACCAATGAACGTTATGGCTTGCATGACGCCCTACGGCCAGAAGCGGACACTGATCAACACCTGAATTGATCCGCGTCGCGAAGCGGCGACGGTTTGAATGAATCGTTAGGGCGCACTTAGGGCGCACTTGTGGCCGCGCATTGAAGTCGCTCCATCTTCCTCAGTTTATGGACCAAGAGCCGTGCTCCACTCTCGTCCACGAAATCCTCATAAATGACCGTACTGTCTCGAAAATGCAATTCCAAGCGATTCAAGACGGCTCTTAGTGTAGCGAGCATCTCCTCTATAAATTTCCTGCTAATTCCGCTCAGAGGATCGGAACTTTGATTTCTGAGATAATCGTGATCCTGATGAGCGATGCGCTTGTTTCGATGCTCGCGAGCGAACTCCGCTGCAACGACAGCTTTGTCACAGAGATTCTGCACCTCGCCCCGCAGCCCTGTATCGGAGATTAGCGGAGGCAAAGACTGGATCGTAAGATTCCTCTTCTTGCCCGTGGTTGGCGGGTCCGTCATCCGAGACACACCCAGTAGAACACTGTCCCAAAGCTCATCTTGAACGATTTTGAAGAACAGGCCAGAGGTCCGATTAAGCAGGTGAACCGTGTCAGGGTCACCACCGAAAAGCTGACGGTACTGTTGCCAAAGAACGTGAAGTTCCACGAGCTTTCGACACAGCTCATAGAAGCTGGCCCCAAGCTCTTGTCCCATCGATGAGATGTACTCACTACGGACTTCATCCATGGACCGAGTGGCCATTGGTTTGCCCCCAACTAGCTAACAGTCGGACCCGTGGTCCGGTTATACGAAGTATCCACAAAGCAACGTACGGCGGGCTTAACTCTAATACAGCTCGATACTAGGGCGGCTGCGTCCGGCTAACAAGCCAGCTTTAAGTCGGACCTAGCGCTAGCGGACACCACAAACAACAAGGGCGCCTCTCGGCGCCCTCGTTCTTTCAACTCATTCCCACTCAATAGTAGCCGGCGGCTTCCCCGAGATGTCATACACAACCCTCGACACCCCCCGCAACTCATTGATGATCCGGTTGCTCACCGTACCCAGGAACTCATACGGCAGATGCGCCCAGTGCGCGGTCATGAAGTCGATCGTCTCCACGGCCCTTAGCGCAATCACCCACTCGTAAGCGCGCGCATCACCCACCACGCCCACCGACTTCACCGGCAGGAACACGGCAAACGCCTGGCTGGTCTTGTCGTACAGGTCCGCCTTGCGCAGCTCATCAATGAAGATGGCATCGGCCTTGGCCAGCAGCTCGGCGTATTCGCGCTTCACTTCGCCCAGAATGCGCACGCCCAGGCCCGGGCCCGGGAACGGATGGCGGTAGACCATGGTGCGCGGCAGGCCGAGTTCGACGCCCAGGCGGCGCACTTCGTCCTTGAACAGCTCGCGCAGCGGCTCCACCAGGCCCAGCTTCATGTGCTCCGGCAGGCCGCCCACGTTGTGGTGGCTCTTGATCACATGCGCCTTGCCAGTCTTGCTGCCGGCCGACTCGATCACGTCCGGGTAGATGGTGCCCTGCGCCAGCCACTTGGCGTTCTTCAGCTTGTTCGACTCTTCGTCGAAGATCTCAACGAACAGGTTGCCAATGATCTTGCGCTTGGCTTCCGGGTCGCTCACGCCTTCCAGCGCGGCGAAGTAACGGTCGGCGGCGTTCACGCGCACGACCTCCACGCCCATGTGCTCGGCGAACATCGCCATCACCTGGTCGCCTTCCTGCCAGCGCAGCAGGCCGGTATCCACGAACACGCAGGTCAGCTTTTCGCCGATGGCCTTGTGCAGCAGCGCAGCCACCACGGACGAATCGACGCCGCCGGACAGGCCCAGGATCACTTCGTCATCGCCCACCTGTTCGCGCACACGGGCGATCTGGTCGTCGATGATGTTGGCGGCGGTCCACAGGGTCTGGCAGCCGCACACATCCACCACGAAGCGGCGCAGCAGCGCCTGGCCCTGCAAGGTGTGGGTCACTTCCGGGTGGAACTGCACGCCGTACCAGCGCTTTTCTTCGTTGGCCATGGCGGCCACCGGAATGCGGTCGGTGGTGGCGGTGACGGTGAAGCCCGGCGGTGCAACGGAGACGTGGTCGCCATGGCTCATCCAGACATTCAACTTCGGCTCGCCGCCGTGGTCGCTCAGGCCCTTGAACAGTGCATCCGGGTTGATCACGTTCACTTCGGCGTGGCCGAATTCGCGCTGATCCGCCGCTTCGGTGGCACCGCCCAGCTGCGCAGCCAGGGTCTGCATGCCGTAGCAGATGCCGAAGATCGGCAGGCCGCTGTCGAACACTTCCTGCGGCGCGGCCGGGGCGCCCGGCAGCGTGGTCGATTCCGGGCCACCGGACAGGATGATGCCCTTGGCGCCAAACGCGGCGATCTCGGCCGGGTTGTGGTCCCACGCCCAGATTTCGCAGTAGACGCCCAGCTCGCGGATGCGGCGGGCGATCAGCTGCGTGTACTGCGCGCCGAAATCGAGGATGAGGATCTTGTCGTTATGGATGTTGGTCATGGTGCCGTTCCAGTGGTGTTTTTCGCAGCGCCCGGCGCTTCGAGGCTCTGCGTCAGCGTGGCGATGAACGCCTCGCGTTGTTGAATATGTGAGGGGTCTTCCTCGTCCCAGCGCAGCATCAGCAGGCCGTGCGGTGCGTTGGGGTTGGCGCGGTCAGCGCGCGGCAGCTCGGCGATTTCCTGCACTTCGGTGCCAGGTACGAGGCGACGTTGCATGGTGTGCATCGGGTAACCGGAATCCACGGCGTTGCCCCAGAACGCGGACTGCACGCTCATCCGCTTCGGCTCCAGTGGCCCCAGCTCGGCGGTGACCACAGGATCTTCAAGCCTGTCACCCAGATCGGTAACGCACCGCAGGATCACCTGCAGCGGGCGCTCGCCGGTGCCTTTCAGCAGCCAGCGCTGCTCGCCAGCGGCCTGCACCTGCCAGCCCTTCGGCAGCGAGAACGCGTTCTGGCACGCCTGCACGTCCTGCAATTGCGAAACCGCCGCGCCCGGAGACCCGGAGCGCGGCGGCGGTTCGGACAACGAACAGCCTGCCATCAGCAGGCTGCCCGTAATCGCAAGAGCAGTTCGCAAGCGCATCAGGCGCGGTAGTTCGGCGGCTCTTTGGTGATGGTCACGTCGTGGACGTGGCTCTCACGCTGGCCGGCGCCGCTGATCTTCACGAACTTGGGCTTGCTGCGCATGTCTTCGATGGTGGCGCAGCCCACGTAGCCCATGGTGGCGCGCAGGCCGCCCATCAGCTGGTGGATGATGCCGCCCACCGGGCCGCGGTACGGCACGCGGCCTTCAATGCCTTCCGGCACCAGCTTGTCGGCGGTGGCAGCGTCCTGGAAGTAGCGGTCCTTCGACCCCTTCTCCATGGCAGCCAGCGAACCCATGCCGCGGTAGCTCTTGTACGAACGGCCCTGGTACAGCTCGGTCTCGCCCGGCGATTCCTCGGTACCGGCCAGCAGGCCACCAACCATGATGGTCGAGGCACCGGCGGCCAGCGCCTTGCCGATGTCGCCCGAGTAGCGGATGCCACCGTCGGCGATCAACGGGATGCGGTCCTGCAGGGCTTCGGCCACCAGGTCGATGGCGGTGACCTGCGGCACGCCAACACCGGCGACGACGCGGGTGGTGCAGATCGAGCCCGGGCCGATGCCGACCTTCACTGCGTCTGCGCCGCTGTCCAGCAGCGCCAGTGCGGCTTCGCCGGTGCAGATGTTGCCACCGATGACCTGCACGTTCGGGAAGTTCTTCTTGACCCAGCTGACGCGGTCCAGCACGCCCTGCGAGTGGCCGTGCGCGGTATCGACCACGATCACGTCCACGCCGGCGGCGACCAGCGCTTCCACGCGGCGATCGGTATCGCCACCCACGCCGACGGCAGCGCCGACCAGCAGGCGGGTCGACAGATCCTTGGCAGCGTTCGGGAAGTCGGTGTTCTTCTGGATGTCCTTGACGGTGATCAGGCCACGCAGTTCGAACGAATCGTTGACCACCAGCACCTTTTCGATGCGGTTGCGGTGCAGCAGCTGCAGCACTTCGTCAGACGCGGCGCCTTCCTTGACCGTGATCAGGCGATCCTTCTTGGTCATGATGTGGCGGACCGGATCGTCCAGCTCGGTCTCGAAGCGCATGTCGCGGTGGGTCACGATGCCGGCCAGCTGGCCGTCGCTGCCCACCACCGGCACGCCGGAGATGTTGTGCGCCTGGGTCAGGGCCAGCACGTCGCGGATGGTGGTTTCCGGGCCGACGGTGATCGGGTCGCGGATGACGCCGGCCTCGAACTTCTTGACCTTGGCCACTTCCGCGGCCTGCTGTTCCAGGCTGAGATTCTTGTGGATGATGCCCATGCCGCCGAGCTGGGCCATGGCGATGGCCAGGCGGGCTTCGGTGACGGTATCCATGGCGGCGGACAGGATCGGAAGCTTGAGCTTCAGGTCTCGGGTCAACCGCGTTTCGAGGTTGACGTCCTTGGGCAGGATGGTCGAGTGGGCGGGGACGAGCGAGACGTCGTCGTAAGTGAGTGCTTCAGCCTGGATGCGCAGCATCGGCATACCCGAGATGTGGGGAAGCGCGACATTTTACCCTGTTTTCGCGCCGCGTGGCAGGGGGTAGATGCGACGCAGTGTCGCGCGGGCGGTGATCGGTTCAGGAGGGTTTGGAACCTGCCTCGGTGGGTGCGGACCGTTGGTCCGCACTGCCTTCATACACCTGTGCACCGGCATTGTGCCGACCAACGGTCGGCACCCACCTTGAGAGGATCACCCGAGCCAGCCCTGAAGCGCCCTTGGTGGGTGCGGACCGTTGGTCCGCACTGCCTTCATATACCTGTGCACCGGCATTGTGCCGACCAACGGTCGGCACCCACCTTGAGAGGATCACCCGAGCCAGCCCTGAAGCGCCTTTGGTGGGTGCGGACCGTTGGTCCGCACTATCCCTCAGGCACCTGAGAACAGCCCCAGGTGAGGTCAGCTCAGCGCTTCCGCCGCTTCCAGGGTGTTCTGCATCAACGTGGCCACGGTCATCGGGCCCACGCCACCCGGCACCGGGGTGATCCAGCTGGCCCGCTGGGCCGCCGCCTCAAACCCGACGTCGCCCACCAGGCGGCCGTCATCCAAGCGATTGATACCCACATCGATCACCACCGCGCCCGGCTTCACCCACTCGCCCGGCACGATGCCCGGGCGACCGACCGCCACCACCAGGATGTCGGCGTTGCGCACGGCCTGTTCCAGCACGTCCTTGGGGGTGAACTTGTGGCAGCTGGTCACGGTGCAGCCGGCGATCAGCAGCTCCAGGCCCATCGGGCGGCCGACGTGGTTGCTGACGCCCACGATGGTGGCGTTGCGGCCGCGCACCGGCTGGTCGGTGTGGCCCAGCAGCGTGGTGATGCCGCGCGGGGTGCACGGGCGCAGGCCGAACTCGCGCAGGGCCAGGTGGCCGACGTTTTCCGGGTGGAAGCCGTCCACGTCCTTGCGCGGGTCGATGCGCTGGATCAGCCGGCGCGCGTCGGGGATGCCCGGCAGCGGCAGCTGGATCAGGATGCCGTTGATCTTCGGGTCGGCGTTGAGCTGGTCGATCAGGTCGAGCAGCTCGGCTTCGGTGGTCCCGGCCGGCAGATCGTAGTCATGCGCTTCAATGCCGACCTTCTCGGCGGCACGGCGCTTGTTGCGCACATACACGGTCGAGGCCGGGTCGCCACCGACGAGCACCACGGCCAGGCCCGGACGGCTGCCACCGGCGGCCACGCGGGCGTCGACGCGCACCTTCAGGCTGTCGAGCAGGTCCTCGGCGATACGGCGGCCATCAAGGATGCGGGCAGGATGCTGGGGGGCGGAATCGTTCATCGGGGGCAGGCGTGGGGCGGCGGGGACGCTATTGTCCCCGATTCAGGC
>NZ_JAOCGL010000080.1:0-19775 GCF_029842485.1 Stenotrophomonas sp. GD03777 | reverse complement strand
CGACCACGAAGATCGACACCGCTTCGCTGAGATGGCCGGCCTGTTCTTCCATCGCACGTGCGGCAGCGGTGGCTTCCTCCACCAGCGCGGCATTCTGCTGGGTGGTTTCGTCCATCTGCACCACGGTCTGGTTGACCTGCTCGATGCCGGCCGACTGTTCCTGCGAGGCGGCGGAGATCTCGGCCATGATGTCGGTCACGCGCTGCACCGAGGCGACAATCTCGCCCATGGTGGCGCCGGCCTTGTGCACCAGCGCCGAGCCATCGTTGACCTTGCCGACCGAGTCGTCGATCAGGCCCTTGATCTCCTTGGCGGCGGCGGCCGAGCGCTGGGCGAGGGTGCGCACTTCGCTGGCAACCACGGCAAAGCCGCGGCCCTGTTCACCGGCACGCGCGGCTTCCACGGCGGCGTTCAGTGCCAGGATGTTGGTCTGGAACGCAATGCCGTCGATGACGCTGATGATCTCGGCGATCTTCTTCGACGAGGCTTCGATGGCGGACATGGTGGTGACCACCTGGCCGACGACCTCGCCACCCTGCGAGGCGACGCCATGCGCGCCGATGGCGAGCTGGTTGGCCTGGCGGGCGTGCTCGGCGTTCTGGCGCACGGTGGAGGTCAGTTCCTCCATCGAGGCCGCGGTTTCCTCGAGGTTGGCAGCCTGCTGCTCGGTGCGGCGCGACAGGTCGCTGTTGCCCGAGGCGATCTCGCCGGCGGCCGAACTGATCGCGCGGCTGGACTGCTTGATGCGGGTGACGATCTCGCTCAGCTGCGCGGCGGTGGCGTTGGCATCGTCACGCATGCGGGCGAACACGCCCTGGTAGTCGCCGTGCATGCGCACGGTCAGGTCACCCTGCGACAGTGCCGCAAGCAGGCCGGAGATCTGTTCGATGCTGCCAGCGTTGGCATCCAGCAGGCCGTTGATCTGCTGGGCCAGCTGCAGGAAGAAGCCTTCCTTGTCGGTCGCGTCGATGCGGCCGGACAGGTCGCCGGCGGCAGCCTGGGCGATCACGCGGGCCACTTCGGCTTCGACCTGCGCTTCCTGGGTACGGTCGCGCCATTCCACCACGTAGCCGACGGTGTCGCCGCCTTCATTGCGGATGGTCGAGACCACCTGGGCGAACTGGGCATCGCCATACTGCATCGGGCGACGGGCGACGCCGTGTGCCTTCAGGTTACCCAGCAGGGTCTGGTCCATCTCGCCGCGGTGTTCAAGCACGGTGACCGGCTTGCCGATCAGCGAGGCCTGGGCATCGAAGTCCGGCAGGTCGCGGCGAACTTCGTCCTGGTACTGGCTCAGGGTCTGCTGCAGGGCGCGGTTGCTGTAGACGATGGTGTTGCTGGTGTCGGTCAGGTACACGCCGGTCGAGCTGTAGTCCAGCGCGGTACGGATGCGCAGATTCTCGCGGGCCACGGCCTGGTCGGTCTCGATGCGCTCGCGGAGGTCGCGCTGCATGCGCTGCATGGCCTGCATCAGTTCGCCCACTTCGTCCTGGCGGCTGACGTCGATATGACCATCGAGCTTGCCACCGGCGACGTCGTTGGCGACCGAGACGGCGCCACGCACGCTGCCGACCAGTGCGCGGGCGAACAGCCACACCAGCACCAGGCCGAGTGCGGCGCCACCCAGCAGGGCGATCACGGTCAGCACGGCCGAGGCGGAATAGGTGGAGGCGGCCTCTTCGCGCGAGGCGCGGGCGAGGCGGTTGTCTTCGGCGATCAGCGCTTCCAGCGCCGATGCAGCCTTGCGGTGCTTGGTACGGGTTTCGCCGACGAAGGTATCGATGGCATCGTCTGGCAGGTCAAGTTCCAGCATCTCGGTGACGCTGTCATAGGACGCCAGCGCATCCTTCCATTCCTTGGCGAAGGTGTCGAACAGCTTCTTCTGTTGTGCGTTGTCGACCAGCTTCGGATAGTCCTTGATCGACTTGTCCATGCTGGTGCGCAGGTCGACGGCCTGCTTGCGCGCATCGGCCTTGACGTCGTCGCTGGCGCGGATCAACTGCTGGTAGGCGGCATTGCGGTACTCGCCCAGCATGCCGCGCATCTCGCCGGCGAGGCGGATGCTTTCCATGCGTGAACCGGCCAGCTCGGTGGTGACGTTGTTCAGCGAATGCAGGCCGCGATAGGCGACGATGCCCTGCAGCAGCATCACCAGCAGGAGGACGCCGAAGGTCAGCAGCAGCTTCGGCATCAGTTTCAGGTTGTTGATCCACGGCATGGGCGTTGCGAGCTCCTAAGGCAGACGCGCCCGGGCATCGGGCCCGGTTGCAGCAGAAACCACGCCGGCACCAGGTCCGGCGTGGTTCGACGGACAGCGGATTACTTGATGTTGGCCAGCTTCAGCCCAGCCGGCGAGCTGACTTCGATTTCCGCGCGCGAGGCGTCGCGCTGGATCTTGCCGATCACGCAGACGGTCTTGCCTTCCAGGGTTTCCAGCGGGAAGGAGAACTTGCCGCGGTTCTCGCCGGCGATGCGGGCCGAGAAGGTGTGGCGCGGGAAGGCGCCGCCCATGTACAGGAAGGTCGGCTGGCCTTCGGAACCTTCTGCGTAGCGGGCCTTTTCAACCTTGCCACAGACCATGCCGTCCTTGCCGACCGAACGCGGGGCCAGTTCCGGCGGGATCATGTCAGCCGACTGGGCGAAAGCGGAGGCGGCGGTGGTGGCCAGGACAGCGGCCGAAACGAACGCAAGCAGGGACTTCATCGAGGGGTATCTCCGGGGATGGTAACGGTCGGGCCGGCCCTGCGCGCTCCTGCGCGGCCGGCTTCTGTCCCCCTATCGGCATCGCCGGGGGGAACTGAAGGGTTTTGTGACCGGAACGTGAAGCAGTTCCGTTTACTCAGGCGGCGACGTCTTCGGTGAGGCTGGCCTGGCCCATGTCGGCGCTGTCGAGCAGGGTCTCGATGTCCAGGAGGATCAGCATGCGATCGTCGTGGGTACCGATGCCGGAGATGAAGCGGGTATCGACGGCGGCACCGAATTCCGGGGTCGGTCGGATCTGCTCGGCCGACAGCGGGATCACGTCGGAGACGCTGTCGACGACGATGCCGACCACGCGGTCTTCGACGTTCAGCACGATCATCACGGTGAAGGCGTCGTAGCGGGCGTTGTCCAGGCGCAGCTTCAGGCGCAGGTCGATCACCGGGACGATGGTGCCACGCAGGTTGATCACACCCTTGATGTAGTCCGGGGCATCCGGCACGCGGGTAACCGCGTCGTAGCCACGGATTTCCTGCACCTTGAGGATGTCCACGCCGTAGTGCTCGTCACCAAGGGTGAAGCTGAGGAATTCGCCACCGGTGCTGGCGGCGGAGCTGGTCTTGTCGTTCATCGAGGGGTCCTGGTTCTGCCGGAAGTCCCGGTGTCAGGCTCGATATCGGCCCCGCTGGGGGGGACTTTAGGTGCCCGGGCAGTGGATGGGGTCAGATCCCTTTTAAGGGAAAAGGGATCTGACCCCGGCATGCGTTCCAGGGTTGCCGGCCATCGGCCGGCACTACCGGTCGGGCGGCCTCAGAGCTCGCCGTTGCGGCGTGCCTTGCGTTGGCGGTCGATGCGGAAGATGTAGCGCTGGATGGCGCTGTCGGCGCCGCGCGGCAGGCTGTCGAAGCGCATGCCCACGCGCTTGACCTCGATGCCGTTGGGCTGGCGCTGCGGCAACAGGTTGCAGACCACCAGCGCGATGTCCAGGTCGGGACCGTCGGGCAGGGACAGCTGCGCCGGATAGCGCTTCTGCAGGCCGAACACCGCGCAGTCATTGGGAACCACCACGGCCAGGCCACCGCCACTGATGTCCACCACGCGCATCGACAACGCTTCGGCGCGCGCTTCGCCGGGGGGCAGCAGCAGCTGCGGTGAGTCGGTGACCGGGGTCTCCAGCCGATACAGCTCGCGGCGCTGCAGGTGCACCAGTTCTTCCGGAAGCGGAGCGCGGAAGGCCACGTGGCCGTCGTTGTCCACGCGCTGCAGTTCGTGCAGGCGGAAACGCACCAGCACCCGTTCGAGCTGGGCGAAGCACAGCAGGTGATCGGCCTGCTCGGCGGCGCGGTTGGAGGCTTCCTGCGGGCTGCCATCGAGCAGCAGGTAGTCCTCGTCCTCGTCGAGGTCGAGCAGCGCAGTGGGGAACGAACGGTCACGGCCGTCGATGTGCGCGTTGATCAGTGATCGCTGGTCGATCAGCGAGCGCAGCAGCTGCCGCAGCTGGCGCGGGTTGCGGACCAGGAAGCGCTCGTCAGCGGCGTCGGCCGCGTGGACATCATGCACTGCAGTGTCGTTGCCGTCGGACATGGAATCTACGGTCAGGGGCGGGCGCCAGCACGCGTTGGTGCGAGGCTCGATGGGGATATCGGCCTCTGCACCGGATTATGAAGTGAGATTTGCATCACTTTCAGCGCGTGAGGGGCCACGCGTAAGGGGTCAGATCCCTTTCCCGCAGGAAAGGGGTCTGACCCCGTGGTTCTGTCAGAACTCCTGCCAGTCGCCGTCCGCAGCCAGTGCCGGCTGGGCTGTCGCGGTGCGCAGCGCACGTGCCGGGACCGTTCTTGCCGCCGGTGCGGCGGCGGCGACCTGGCGCGGTACCGGTGCCGCCAGCGGGCGTGCCGGAGTGGCCGTCGTGCCGTGCGATGCCAGCCGGAAGCGGGCCACGGCTTCACCCAGCTGCACGGCCTGGTCCTCCATCGCACGTGCGGCAGCGGTGGCTTCCTCCACCAGTGCGGCGTTCTGCTGGGTGGTCTCGTCCATCTGTACCACGGTCTGGTTGACCTGCTCGATGCCCGCGCTCTGTTCCTGCGAGGCGGCGGAAATCTCGGCCATGATGTCGGTCACACGCTGCACCGAGGCGACGATCTCGCCCATGGTGCTGCCGGCCTGGTGCACCAGGCTGGAGCCCTCGGCGACCTTGCCGACCGAGTCGTCGATCAGGCCCTTGATCTCCTTGGCGGCAGCGGCCGAGCGCTGGGCGAGGGTGCGCACTTCACTGGCAACCACGGCGAAGCCGCGGCCCTGTTCACCGGCACGCGCGGCTTCCACGGCGGCATTCAGCGCCAGGATGTTGGTCTGGAACGCAATGCCGTCGATGACGCTGATGATCTCGGCGATCTTCTTCGACGAGGCTTCGATGGCCGACATGGTGGTGACCACCTGGCCGACGACCTCGCCGCCCTGCGAGGCGACGCCATGGGCGCCGATGGCGAGCTGGTTGGCCTGGCGGGCGTGCTCGGCGTTCTGGCGCACGGTGGAGGTCAGTTCCTCCATCGAGGCCGCGGTTTCCTCCAGGTTGGCGGCCTGCTGCTCGGTGCGGCGTGACAGGTCGCTGTTGCCCGAGGCGATCTCGCCGGCGGCCAGGGTGATGCTGGAAGCGCTGGCCTGGATCTGGCCGACGATCTGGGTCAGCTGCGCGACCGTGGCGTTGGCATCGTCGCGCATGCGGGCGAACACGCCATTGAACTGGCCTTCCATGCGTGCGGTCAGGTCGCCGGTGGCGATCGACTGCAGCAGCTGCGAGAGCTGGCCCAGGTTGCCGTCAGCCACCTGCATCATGGTGTTGAGGTGCTCGATCATCAGCTTGAAGTCGTGCTGGAACCGCTGTGCGTCGCCGCGCTGGCTGAAGTCACCGGCGGCGGCCGCCGCAGCCAGGTGCTGGATCTGCGAATTGATGGCCAGCAGGCTGGCCTTGGCCGCGTCCATGGATTCGTGCAGGATCGCGCGGCTGCCGGGCAGGCGGCGTGCATCCGGGCTCAGATTGCCGATGGCGTACTGGTTGAGTACTTCAATGGCATCGACGATCGCATCGAGGTGTTCGAAGATCACCGTGTTGATGCCGTTGGCCAGCTGGCCGTAGACACCCGGGAAATCTTCCGGGATGCGATGGCTGATGTCCGGGCCAGCGTGCATCTGTGCCATCAGCTGTGTCTGCTCGCTGAAGCGTCGCAGCATCGCCGTCATCTCGGCGGTGGCAGCGAGCATCCTGCCGGCTTCATCCTTGCTGGTGGCCTGGGTGCTGACGCTGAGATCACCGCGGGCAACGGCCTGGATGGCATGCACGGCCTTGCCGAGTGGGCCGGTCACTGCCCGCGAGATGACGATGGCCAGCGCGGCAGCGACCAGCGACAGCAGCACGATGCAGCCGATGATGGCAATCATGCTGGTGCGGTGGGTGGCGTTGGCGTCGGCAATCTTGCCGTCCATCTGGCCGGCGATGTGGGTTCCCAGTGCCTTCATTGCAGCGAAGAGGTCGCGACGCGCCGGGCGCGACTGCTCGTCGGAGATCTGCTGGGCCTGTGCGCCATCATCGGCGGCCACGGCGTCGCGCATCGCCTTGTTTGCGGCGAAGTAGCGATCCAGCTGCGCGCTGGCCGCGCGATACAGTTCACGCTCCTTGTCCAGCGCCGGCAGCGCCGCGTACGCCGCCAACTCGTCATGCACGGCCTTGGCGGTGTCGTCCATGCGCTTGTTGTAGTCGGCGACCTTGTCCGGCTGGTCGAGCATGCTCAGCTGGGCCAGTTCGTAGGTGCGGAACTCGCCCAGCTGCGAGCGTGCCTCGCCCAGATGCTGGACCGAGGGGATATCGTTGCCAGCCATGTCGCGCAACTGCGCGTTGGCCTCGCTCAGGCGCAGCAGTGCGAAGGCGCCGAGGATCAGGGTCATCAGGGTGGTGAGGGTGAACCCCACGGCCAGCTTGCGGGCGATGGGCAGATCTTGGAACCACTTCATGCAGGGTGCTCCAGGTGGGCAGAGTGCCGGCGTCTGTGCGCCGGTTTGGGGGTGGTTGCAGAGCGAACGGGGGTGCCCGGTGGGGTTCGGTGACGACCGTCAAAGCGAAATAACGGCGCCGTCCGCGCGGACTTTATGGACGCAGATCACATTCGGTTGCGTAGGGATGACGGCGCGAAAGTGCTGGTCTGGCGGGGCTTGCGCTCGGATGACGTGGTTGCGCGCGAAACCATCGCCTCGACGGAGTTCACAGAAGGGATGGGGTCAGATCCCTTTTCCCTGAAAAGGGATCTGACCCCGGCTGGAATGGAGCACACAAACAAAACCGCCGCCCCGAAGGGCGGCGGTCCATGACCCGCATGCGGCGTGGATCAGGCGGCCTGCGGCATCCGCAGCGAGCGCACCAGTCCGCCGATGTCGACGATCAACGCGACGCGGCCGTCGCCAAGGATGGTGGCACCGGACACCCCGCCGATACGGCGGTAGTTGTTCTCGATGTTCTTCACCACCACCTGCTGCTGGCCGACCAGTTCGTCCACTTCCAGCGCGATTTTCTGGCCATCGCCTTCCACCACCACCACCAGCGATTCGCTGCCCGGTGCGCGGTTGCCGTAGCCGTAGTACTCGCTCAACGACAGGATCGGCAGGTACTCGCCGCGCACGCGCAGCACGCGGCCTTCGCCGGCCATGCTGCGGATATCCTCGGGCTGCGGCTGCAACGCCTCAAGCACATAGGCAAGCGGCAGGATCAGGGTTTCGCCGGCCACGGCCACCGTCATGCCATCGAGGATGGCCAGGGTCAGCGGCAGGCGGATCAGCGTGCGGGTGCCGATACCGAGGCTGCTTTCGATCTGCACCTCGCCGCCCAGTGCCTGGATGTTGCGGCGGACCACGTCCATGCCGACGCCACGCCCGGACAGGTCGGTGACCGCATCGGCCGTGGAGAAGCCAGGTTGGAAGATCAGGTCCCAGACCTGCGAATCGGTCGGGTTGTCCGGCACGGCCAGGCCGCGTTCGTGAGCCTTGGCCAGGATCTTGGCGCGGTCCAGGCCGCGACCGTCGTCGCTGACTTCGATGACGATATGGCCGCCCTGATGCGAAGCTGCCAGCGTGATCGTGCCGGTCTCGTCCTTGCCCGCACCGCGGCGGACGTCGGGCATTTCCAGGCCGTGGTCGATCGAGTTGCGCACCAGGTGCACCAGCGGATCGGCGATCTTTTCGATCAGGCCCTTGTCCAGTTCGGTGCCTTCGCCGACGGTGCGCAGGCGCACCTGCTTGCCGAGGCGGCTGGACAGGTCACGAACCAGGCGCGGGAAGCGACGGAACACCGCATCGACGGGCAGCATGCGCACGCCGATCACCGCTTCCTGCAGGTCGCGGGTGTTGCGTTCAAGCTGGTCCAGGCCAGCGAACAGGCTCTCGGCGTGGACCGGGTCCAGTGCGTGCGAGACCTGCTTGAGCATGGCCTGGGTGATGACCAGTTCGCCAACCAGGTTGATCAGCGCATCGACCTTGTCGACGCTGACGCGGATCGAGGTTTCCGCTTCCTGGCTGGCACCACCGTTGGCAGCAGGCGTGGCAGGTGCAGACGGGGCCGCTGCGACCGGAGCGGGAGCCGCTGCGGCCGGCGCCTGGGTGGCCAGGCTCGGCGGCGCGGCGGGACGGATGTCCAGCTCGCAATCGTCCAGCACCCAGGCGAAGGTGTCTTCGATCTTGCTGCGCGGCACCTTGCCAACCAGGCCCAGGTCCCACGCAAGATGCGCTTCGAGCGGATCAAGCTGGGCGAAGCCCGGCAGGCGCTCCATGCGCGCGGCGACCTGCAGCGAACCGAGGTGTTCCAGTTCGCGGATGATGCGAAGCGGATCGTTGCCGCTCATGAACAGCGACGGCGCCGGAGTGAAACCGATCTGCCAGGCTTCCGGCGTATCGTCCACCTTGGCTGCGGCGGCCGACGGGGCGCTCGCTGCGGCCTGGCCGGAAAGAACCGCTTCCAGGCGCGCCTTCACCGCAGCGACTGCAGCCGGATCGGCAGCCTGGCCGTGTTCGGCTTCGCGCAGCAGGGCGCGCAGCACGTCCACCGAGGACAGCATGGCGTCGACGGCGTGGCCTTCCAGGGCCCGCTTGCCGGCGCGCAGCTCATCGAGCAGCGTTTCCAGCACGTGGGTCAGGCCGGCGATCGCGTCGAAGCCGAAGGTGCCGGCGCCGCCCTTGATCGAGTGGGCGGCGCGGAACACCGAATTGATGATCTCCGCGTCCTGCTGCCCCGATTCCAGGGCCAGCAGGCCAGCCTCCATCGCATCGAGGCCTTCGCGGCTCTCCTCGAAGAAGGTGGCGTGGAAGCGTTGCAGGTCCATGCTCATGGCAGTGGTGATCCGGAAGCGAAGAGGGGGAGCGGCGCCGGGCGATCAGCCCAGCACTTTCTGCACGGTGGCGACCAGCTGTTCGGGATTGAACGGCTTGACCAGCCAGCCGGTGGCACCGGCGGCCTTGCCTTCGGACTTCTTGTCGGCGGCCGATTCGGTGGTCAGCATCAGCAGCGGGGTGAACTTGTAGTCCGGCAGCTGGCGCAGTTCGCGGATCAGCGCGATGCCGTCCATGTTCGGCATGTTGACGTCGGTCACCACCGCATTGAAGCGCTGGCCCTTGGCACGACCGAGCGCGACCGCGCCGTCTTCAGCTTCTTCGACGGCAAAACCGGCCGAGGTGAGGGCGAAGGACACCATCTGGCGCATCGACGCCGAATCGTCCACCACCAAGATACGTGCGCTCATGCAGCGTTCTCCACAGATTTCAGGTTGTCATGGGTTACGTCCAGGCCCAGGGCCTGGGTGACGCCCAGCAGGCGCGCGGCGTCACTGAAGGTTGCAGTGCAACCGTGGAAGCCGGTGCCCAGGCCTGCCTCGCGGCGGGCCTGCACGAACGCACACAGCACCTGCACGGCGGCCGTGTGGATGCGGGCGACCTGGCTGGCATCCAGGGTCAGCTCGCCAGCCTGGTCCACGAGTGGGGCGAGGCGGTTCTTGAGCTCGGTAGTGCTCTCGATGCCGAGATCCCCACCCAGTTCGACAGTGCTCATCGTTGCTCCGGACAAACGGTTCCGTGATCCATAACGGCACCCCGGTGGGGTTCTTTAGAAGAATCGACGCGGTACGTCGATGCGGTCGCTGCTTAAAAGGGGACGGAGGGAATTAAGTCGCAATCGACCTGGCTCTACTGCAGCTCCCTCGGCAACGGCGACCGCGCAGTGGGGACGTAAGGTGTTGATCCAACGGATCAACTCCTTGCGTCCCCGACAGGCACCCCTTCGGCGCAAAGCGCCGGGTCAGTCGCGACTTAATCCCCTCCGTCCCCTTTTTCTTGGCGGCTCAGCTCAACAGTCGGGTGGCGTCGAGCAGGATCATCGGCCGCTGGCTGACCCGGGCCACGCCGCGGAACAGGTCGTTTGAGATCTGGCAGATGCGCGCGGTATCGGGCGGTTCGATCTGCGAATCGGTGAGGTTGGCGACATCTTCGACCGCTGACACGCGCAGGCCGATGGTCTCGCCGTCCTCCTCCAGGACCACGATGCGGGTCTGTGCGTCGTCTTCGGCGGCCGCGGCGCCAAGGTGCAGGCCCAGATCCATCACCGGTACCACCTGGCCGCGCAGGTTCATGATGCCGAGCATGGCCGCTGCAGTGCCACGCAGTGGCAGCAGCGGCACCGGCAGCACCACTTCCTGCACCTTCAGCAGTTCCAGCGCATAGGCCTGGGTGCCGCAACGAAGGCGCAGCCAGCGCGAAGTGCGTTCGCCGGCGCGTCGGTTCTGCGGATGCGGGCTGCGAGCCGGTTGGTGGGCCTGCGCCTGCAGCTCCTGCCAGGTGCCGGGACGGTTGCCTGCCGGGGCATCGACGGCGGCGCGCGGCGGCGGAGTGGCGGTGCGCGCGGCCGGGGCTGCAGGTGCAACCGTCGGGGCCACCGGAGCTGCGACCACGGCGGGCGGTGGCGTGACTACGTCTTCGCCACCGGCGGCCGCTTCGAACGCGGCCTGCAGGCCGGGGCTGTCGGTGTGGGCGAGGCGATGGCTGTCGGCCGGATCGGTCTCGTAGATCACCTCGTCCGGCAGGTCGTCCCAGGTAGGTTCCGGACCGGCGTTTGCAACGACGGCGGGTGCCGGCGCGGTTTCGTGGATGACTTCCTCAGGCAGGTCATCCCAGGTCGGCTCGCGTTCGGAAACCGCTTCTCCCGCCGGACCCTGCCCAGCGCTACCGGAAGCGGCAGCGCTCTCGAAGGCCGCTTCCAGTGCTGCGTCGTCCCGGCTTTGCGCGGCGGCGACGGATTCTGTTTCGTAGATCACCTCGGCGGGCAGGTCATCCCAGGTGGGTTCGCGCGTGGGTGGTGCGGCGCTCTCGAAGGCGGCTTCCAGCGCAGCGCTGTCCCCGCTCGGCGTGGCGGCGATGGTTTCGGTTTCGTAGATCACTTCGGCCGGCAGGTCGTCCCAGGTCGGTTCGCGTTCGGCGACTGCTTCGATCGCCGGGCCTGGCCCGGCGCCTGCGGGCGGCGGCACGGCAGGCGGCGGCGCGACCATCGCTTCGCCCAGCAGTTCGTCCAGGTAATCGTCGAGGATGCCGGTGCTGTTCATGCGGCCTGCTCCAGGGCGCGGGCATCCTCGCCGAGGATCCAGTTCAAGGCGCGCCGGTAGGCGGCCAGGCCACGGCCCGGGTAGTCCTCGCCGGCGCTCGGCAGGGTCAGCCCGGCGGCGTTGCTGATGCGGGTATCGATCGGAATGGCGTCTTCCCACACGCGGCTGCCATGGCGGTCCTGCATGGTGCGCAGCGACTCGTTGCCGGCGCGGGTGCGTCGGTCGAACAGGGTCGGCAGGATCGAGATCGGCAGCGGGCGGCGGCGCGAACGCTCGACCATCTCGCCGGTGCGGACCATGCCATCCAGGCCGTGCAGGGCCAGGGGCTCGGCCTGGGTCGGGATGATCAGGCGATCGGCGGCAGCCAGTGCGTTGATCATCAGCAGGCCGAGGGTGGGTGCGCAGTCCAGCAGGATGTAGTCGTGCTGGCCCTGGTGGCGCGCCAGCGCGTTCTGCAGGGCCAGGCCGAGGCCGGGCTGGTTGGCGCTGCGGCGTTCCAGCGTGGCCAGCGCCGACTGTGCGCAGACGTAGTCCAGGCCCTGGATGTTGCTGGCATGGCACAGGCTGGACAGGTCCGCCGGCGGTGTGCCGAACAGCTCCAGTACGCCGGCCGGCGGCGGGTCCACCGGCACGCCGAAGGCGCGGCTGAGCGAGGCATGCGGATCGAGGTCGATCAGCAGCACGCGATGGCCGAGCGCGGCCAGGCCGCGGCCGAGGGCGAGGGTGGTGGTGGTCTTGCCGACTCCGCCCTTCTGGTTGGCGACTGCCCAGATGCGCATCGGATTACTCCTTCATTGCCGGGGGAACGGCGGCGCCGACGCGGCTGCCAGCCGGCACCGGCGGCAACTTCACCGGTGCGATGGGGGAGGTGGGGGCGCTGGCCGGAGTTGCGGCGGCCTGTTCGGTGACGGTGCTGTCGGTGGCTGCGTTCAGGCGCTGGCCGAGCGGATCCACCGAGTGCGACGTGTCGGCCAGGATGATGACCATCACCCGGCGGTTGCGGTTGCGGCCCTGCGCGCTGTCGTTCTCTTCGCGCGGGCGGAACTGGCCATAGCCGACCATCGCCAGCCGCGACGGCTGCACGCCCTGGTCGGCGAACAGGTGCACTACGCTGGCGGCGCGCCCGGCCGACAGTTCCCAGTTCGACGGGAAAGTGGCGGTGGCGATCGGCACGTTGTCGGTGTGGCCTTCCACGCGCACGCTGTTGGGCACGTCGCGCAGCACCTCGGCCAGGCTGGCCAGGGTCTGCCGCGCATGCACGTCAAGCGCGGCCGAGCCGGTGGGGAACAGGATGTCGCTGTTGATCTCGACTTCGATCCACAGTTCGGTGCGGCGCACGCTGATCATGCCGCGGTCGATCAGCGGCGCCAGTGCGGCGGTGAGGCGATCGGCAATCGTGTTGAGCTGGCGCTCGGCACGGGCGATCTGCTCCTGGTTGTGCACCGACACCGGCATGCGCATCTGCGAGGCCATCGACGGCAGCAGGGTCGGGTCGTGCGAGGGCGCCGGCGCGGAGGGACCGATCTTGGTGCCGGACTTGATCACCGAGGGGCTGTCCCAGCCGCCGCCCTGCACCTGCTTGTTGCCCACCTGCACCGGGTTGATGGTGCGCGGTGCGCCACCGAAGGCATCGGTCAGCGCGTCGGCCATGATCCGGTACTTGCCCTCGTTCACCGAGGAGATCGCGTACATGACCACGAAGAAGGCGAGCAGCAGCGTCATCAGGTCGGCATAGGGGATCGCCCATGCTTCGTGGTTGGCGTGCTCTTCGTGGTGCTTGCGGCGGGCCATGTCAGTGCAGGAAGCCGGAGAGGTTGGTTTCGATGTTGCGCGGGTTCTCGCCCTGGGCGATCGAGATCAGGCCTTCGATGACCATCTCGCGGTCGCGCGTGTTGTGCGAGATCACACTCTTGAGCTTGGCGGCGATCGGCAGGAACAGCAGGTTGGCCGAAGCGATGCCGTAGATGGTGGCGGTGAACGCGGCGGCGATGCCGTGGCCGAGCTTGCTCGGGTCGGCCAGGTTCTTCATCACCGCGATCAGGCCCAGCACGGCACCGATGATGCCGAGCGTCGGTGCATAGATGCCCATCGCCTCGAACACCTTGGCGCCGGCCTGGTCCTGGTGCTCTTGGCTGCCCAGTTCGATTTCCAGCATGTGCCGCATGGATTCGGGCTCGACGCCGTCCACCAGTAGCTGCAGGCCCTTGCGCAGGAACGGGTCCTGCTGTGCTTCCACCTGCGATTCCAGGCCCAGCAGGCCCTGGCGGCGGGCGATGTTGCTCCACTCGACGATCTGCTGGATCAGCTCGCGGCGGTCGCTGTGCGGTGGACGCACGACCCAGCGCACGATGCTGAACGCGTGCTTGAACACCGCCGGCGAGGTGTGCAGCAGGATCGCGGCGACGGTGCCGACGATGACGATCACGAACGCCGCAGGCGACCACAGCGACGCCAGGCCGGCGCCCTTGAGGATGCTGCCGCCGACCAGCGAGGCCAGGGCGAGAAAGAGTCCAATGAGGCTGAGTCTATCCATGGATCCGGTATCGGCTTGTATGAATGGGACTTGAGACACCGGTACGGGCTACTGGTGCGACTTCACGGTTTTACGGGTTCAGCAAGCGGGTCAGTCGTGCGGGCTGCGCAGGCCGTCCACATCCAGGATCAGCGCCATGCGACCATCGCCGATCAGGGTTGCACCTGCGTAACCGCGCAGGCCGCGCAGGGCTTTCGGCAGTGGCTTGATGACCACTTCCTCGCGCCCACGGACCTGGTCCACGACCAGGCCGAAGCGCGCTTCGCCGGCCTGCAGCACCACGATCGTCAGCAGTGTCGACGCGGCGGGCGTCACATCCAGCCACTGGCGCAGATCGACCAGTGGCAGCGTGTGCGAACGGCGGTCGAGCACGGCGCGGCCATCGAACCAGCCCAGCGAGGTGCGCGGTGCGTGCAGCACTTCCATCACGCGCGCCAGCGGCAGCGCATAGACGTCTTCGCCGGCCTGCACCAGCAGGGTCGGCAGGATCGCCAGGGTGAGCGGCACGCGGATCAGGAAGCGGCTGCCGCGGCCCAGCTCCGACTGGATCTGGATCTGGCCACTCAGTTCGCGGATGCGCGACTGCACCACGTCCATGCCAACGCCGCGGCCGGAGATATCCGTGACCTGCTGCTTGGTCGAGAAGCCGGGCAGGAACACCAGGTGCAGGCACTCCTCGCTGCTCAGGCGGGCGGCGGCCTCCGGATCGATCAGGCCCTTCTCGCGTGCCTTCGCGCGCAGCTTTTCCGGGTCGATGCCGGCGCCATCGTCCTGCACTTCGATGCTGACGTAGTCGCCTTCCTGCTGGGCCGACAGGCGTACATGGCCCATCCGCGGCTTGCCCTGTGCTTCGCGCAGGTCGGGCATTTCCACGCCATGGTCGATGGCGTTGCGGACCAGGTGCACCAGCGGGTCGGCCAGCGCTTCGACCAGGTTGCGGTCGAGCTCGGTCTCGGCGCCGATCAGCTCCAGGTCCACTTCCTTCTTCAGCGAGCGGGCAACGTCTCGGGCGACCTTTGGGAAGCGCGAGAAGACCTTGCCTACCGGCTGCATGCGGGTACGCATCACCGCCGACTGCAGGCGCGCGGTGGCGATGTCCAGGGTGGACACGGCGCGGTCCAGTTCCTCGTCGCGCAGGCGCGCACGCAGCGTCTTGAGCCGGTTGCGTGACAGCACCAGTTCGCCGATCAGATTGACGATCGCGTCCAGGCGCTTGGTGTCCACGCGCACGGTGTGTTCGGCTTCGGCCAGCGGCTTGGCGGCCGGCTTGGTCGCCGCTGCAGGTGCCGGTGCGGCTGGTGCGGCCAGTGGGCGTGGTGCCGCGATCGGTGCGGGCGCTGCCGCAGCGATGGGCTTGGCGCCGGGTGCGGCGCCACCGTGCAGCTGGTCGAGCAGGGCTTCGAACTCGTCTTCGCTGATCAGGCCGTCGTCGGCCTTCCTTGCCGGCGCCACCGCAGTCGGTGCGTTGCCGCCGTGCAGCTGGTCGAGCAGGGCCTCGAACTCGTCGTCGGTGATCAGGTCGCTGCCACCCGCAGCGGGAGCTGCTGCGGCGGCGGGTGCAGCCAGGGCACCGCCATGCATGTCGAACTGGGCGATCAGCTCCGGCGGCGCATAGCCCGGCTCGGTGCCGGAGGAAACTGCATCCAGCATCGCTTGCAGGTAGTCCAGCGATTGCTGGGCGGCATCGAAGTGATGGGCCTGCAGCACGGCCTGGCCCGCGCGCGCGATGCCCAGCGCTTCTTCGGCGGCGTGGCACAACTCGACCATGGCGGTGACGCCGAGGAAGCCGGCGCCGCCCTTGAGCGTGTGGTAGCCCCGGAACACCGCGTTGAGTTGCTCGGTGTCCTGTGGTGCCTGCTCCAGCGACACCAGCTGTTCGCCCAGGCGATCCAGGATTTCCTGCGCCTCGATGATGAAATCGGCAGTGATGTCGTCGGATACCGCGCTCATGCTTACAGCCCCAGGTCCGACAGCAGGTCGTCGGCGTCGTTCTGCGAGACCGCGTGGCGGTCCAGTCCCTTCAGTGCCGGCCCGGCCAGTTCCGGATCGGTGCGATGCTGTTCCGGCGGCAGGCCGAGCGCGCCGAAGCCCTCATGCACACGGCGGACGATGCCGACCACGCGACGGATGATCTGCCCCGTCAGGTCCTGGTAGCTCTGGGTCAGGGCGATCTCGGTGAGGTTGTGGCGGATGCGCTCGAGCTGTGCATCCTGGCCCGGCTG
This sequence comes from Stenotrophomonas sp. GD03777, assembly GCF_029842485.1. NCBI lineage: Bacteria > Pseudomonadati > Pseudomonadota > Gammaproteobacteria > Lysobacterales > Lysobacteraceae > Stenotrophomonas > Stenotrophomonas sp. GD03777. Next base: position 3,693 of record NZ_JAOCGL010000080.1, on the reverse strand, counting down.
CAGGCCTTCGGCGCGCAGCTGTTCGGTCAGGCTGCGGCATTCCTCGGCCAGGTCCAGGGTGCGGTGCGTCGCCTGTTCGGTCATCGCCACCACGTGGTCCAGGCGTGCGCAGGCATCGTCCAGTTCGCCGGCCTCGCTGGGCACGGTCGGCAGTTCACCCAGGGCCTGCCCGAGCTCGCGGGCCAGCCGCGAGAGGCCGCTCATCATCGGCTGCGTGCGCAGCGCGACCAGTCCGTCGATGCGTTGCCGCCAGGCGGTTTCGTCACCGGACTCCAGTGCGTCCAGTGCTTCCTGCAGGCGCAGGGCGAGGGCATTCCTGTCGACCGTGGTATCCATCAGGCACTGGCCGCCAGGCGTTCGAAGATCTTGCCGAGCTTCTCTTCCAGCGTCTGCGCGGTGAACGGCTTGATGATGTAGCCGTTCACGCCGTTCTGGGCCGCTTCGATGATCTGCTCGCGCTTGGCTTCGGCGGTGACCATCAGCACCGGCAGGGTCTTCAGCTTGGCGTCGGCACGAATCGCCTTGAGCAGCTCGATGCCGGTCATTACCGGCATGTTCCAGTCGGTGACCACGAAATCGAACGGCTGGCTCTGCAGCAGCGACAGCGCGGCATGCCCGTCCTCGGCTTCGGCGGTGTTGGTGAAGCCCAGATCGCCCAGCAGGTTCTTGACGATGCGACGCATGGTCGAGAAGTCGTCCACGATCAGGATGCGCATGTTCTTGTTCAAAGCAGAGTTCCTTTGTTGTTCATTCCGGGCGGCCGGGGGCAGCTGCCTCGGGGATGTTCATTCTTCGAGGCCGGCGTCGACGGCCTCGAATACCTTCAGCCGGCCGCGCAGGCGCAGCACGGCCTGGCCGTGGATCTGGCAGACCCGCGACTCGCTCACGCCGAGCACCGCGCCGATCTCCTTCAGGTTGAGTTCCTGCTCGTAGTAGAGCGAGAGCACCAGCTGTTCGCGCTCGGGCAGATGGCCGATGGCCTTGCCCAGCTCGCGGCCGAACTCGCTGCGCTCCAGTACCTGCTGCGGGGTCGGGCCACCCTGGGCGACCGTGTCCAGCTCGCCCTGGTCCTCGATGCGCGACTCCAGGCTCAGCACCTGGCCACGCGCGGCGTCTTCCATCAGGCGCAGGTACTCGGGCAGTGGCATCTCCATCGCGGCGGCCACTTCGGTGGCGCTGGCGGCTCGGCCGCTGCTCTGTTCCAGGCGGCGGATGGTGGCCGCAGCATCGCGTGCACGGCGGTGCACCGAGCGCGGCACCCAGTCGCCACGACGGATCTCGTCAATCATCGAGCCACGGATACGGATCGAGGCATAGGTCTCGAACGAGGCGCCCTGGTCGGCGTCGTAGCTGCGCGAAGCCTCGATCAGGCCCATCATGCCCGCCTGGATCAGGTCGTCGACTTCGACGCTGGCCGGCAGGCGCGCGGCCAGATGGTGGGCGATGCGCCGCACCAGGTCCGAGTGCTGGGCGATGACGTCGTTGGCCGCCGAGCGCTGGACTTCCCTGTACTGGGCCGCGCCTTTCATGCCGCCACCCCGCGCTGCTTGAGGATGCGTTCGAGGAAGAACTCGACGCCGCCGCGTGGTTCGGTCGGCGCCTGCCAGCGGGCCGTGCGGCGCGCGATCTCGGTGATCGCCAGTGCGGACGGGCTGGACGGGTAGGCCTTCACCACCGGCTGCTGGCGCTGCACCGACAGGCGCAGCCAGTCATCCTGCGGCACGCAGCCCAGGTAGTTCAGCGAGACATCGGCGAGGAACTTCTCGCAGACGCGGGTCAGCTTCTCGTACAGCACGCGGCCCTCGTTGGGGTCGCGCACCATGTTGGCCACCACCTGGACGCGGTCCACGCGCCGTTCACGCGACAGCACCTTGATCAGCGCGTAGGCGTCGGTGATTGAAGCCGGCTCGTCACAGACCACCACCACGGTGTCCTGCGCGGCCTGGCAGAAGGTCAGCACGCCGTCGGTGATGCCCGTGGCGGTGTCCACCACCATGATGTCCAGCTCGCGCTCCAGCTCGGAGAACACGTTGACCAGGCCGACGTGCTCGGCCGGGGCCAGCTCGGCCATGTGCCGGCGGCCGGACGCGGCCGGGACCACCAGCACGCCGTTCGGGCCTTCGACGATGACATCGTCCAGCGAGCAGCGGCCGGCAACCAGGTCGGCCAGCGTAAAGGTGGGGTTCAAGCCCAGGATCACGTCGATGTTGGCCAGGCCGAGGTCGGCGTCCAGCAGCAGCGTGCGCTTGCCCATGCCGGCCAGCGCCACGGCCAGGTTGGCCGACACGTTGGTCTTGCCCACGCCGCCCTTGCCGCCGGTCACGGCGATGGTGCGCACAGGGCCGAGCGGCTCGCTGCGGGTGGCCGACAGCGGGAAGGTCTTGGTCAGCTTGGCGTACTCACGCGACGGCATGGTTCAACTCCGGGTTGCAGGGCATATCGGCCGCTCGGCGCAAATCTTCAAGGCGAAGTACGAGATTGGCCGCACTGGCCCGGTGCAGGTCGTCCGGAACGTCCTGGCCATCGGTCACCCAGGTGATCGGCAGGGCATGGTCCACGGCCACCGACAGGGCGTTGCCGAAGCGGCCGGTTTCGTCCAGCTTGCTCAGCACCAGGCCCTGCAGGTTGGCGGCACCGAAGCGGCGGACCACCTCGTCCATGTCGCCGAAGCTGGTGTTGGCCGGCAGCACCAGCAGGGTGCGCACCTGGCGGGCGGCGCGCAGCCACTGCAGCTGGGCGGCCAGCGCGCGGTCGCGCGGGCCCAGCCCGGCGGTGTCGATCAGTACCAGCTTGTAGTCCTTCAGGCGTTCCAGCAGCTGGTCCAGGTCGGTGCCGCTGTTGGCCTCGTGGACGGCGATGCCGAGCTGCCGGCCGTAGCCATACAGCTGCTCGCGGGCGCCGATGCGGGTGGTGTCGGTGGTGACCAGGGCGACGTCACGCGGCGCGTGCCTCTCGGCGAACCGCGAGGCCAGCTTGGCGATGGTGGTGGTCTTGCCGGCGCCGGTCGGGCCCACCAGCGCGATCACGCCGCCTTCCTCCAGCGGGTCGACCGGGGCAATCGGCAGCTTGCGCGAGATCAGCCCCAGCATCAGGCCGCGGCCTCGGTGCGCCTCGGTCTCCAGCGGAATCTGCATGGCGACGTCGCGGGCCAGGCCAGCATCGAAGCCGTACTCGTCCATCAGGTCCAGCGCGGTGGCGCGCACCGGGCAGCCGCGCAGGCGCTCGTCGGTGAAGCGGTTCATTTCGCGCTCGATCACCTGGCGCATGCCGGCCACTTCCTGGCGCAGCTGGCGGATCTCGGCGTCGTCCTGGGCGACCACAGTCAGCACCGGGGCTGGGGCGAGCGTCGGCGTCGGCGCGGCTTCGACGGTGGCATCGGCCAACGCCGGTTCGCTGACGGCGACCTCCGGCTGCGTTTCAGACAGGGCTGCGGTCGGCAGCGGCGGCGGCTGCACCGCCGGCGCCACGCTTTCGTGATGTGCCTGGTGCGGCGGATCGATCTGGAACCGGGCGCGGTTGGCCGGCGTGGCGCTGGCGGGTGCCGGTGCGACGATGGCTTCGGCGAACGGGGCGAAGATCTGGTCCGGCAGCGCCGGCTCATTGACGGCGGCGCGTGCCAGCGTGGCGGCGAAGCCGGTGCTGCCGCGGGTCGGCACGATCTCGTCGGCGCTGTCCAGGGTGCGGCCGGTAGCG
>NZ_JAOCGL010000008.1:0-70509 GCF_029842485.1 Stenotrophomonas sp. GD03777 | reverse complement strand
TTCCGGCGGTGACGGCGGGTCGACCGGCGGCTCCGGCGGCTGCGGCGGATCAATCGGCGGTTCCGGCGGCTCCGGCGGATCGACGGGTGGCACGTATTCCGAACGCAGGTACCAGTTGCCATCATCCGGGGTCGACACGCCGCCCTTGAACAGGAAGTAGTCGTAGGCACCGGCGACCGCGCGTCCCTGCAGGCTGAACTGTGCATCGGACTGGCCGCCAACGGTGATCAGGCGGATACCCTCCTGCGTCAGTGCACCGGCACCGCCGGCATTGCGCACGCTCACGCTGGCAGTGCCGCTGCTGTTGCCATTGATGACCAGCTGGTCGCCCAGCGAAGTGTCGTCACCCAGTGCACGGTTGAAGATCCACTGGCCCCCGTTGCCCACATAGTCGCCGCTGACAGTGACGGTCTTGAAGCCGCTTGCCCCCGGGGTATCGAAGGCGATGGTGCCGGCGTGTTCGAGCGCGCCGACGCTGGAACTGGCACGCACGTTCCACTGGCTGCTGCCATCCAGCGCAAGGTGTGCGACCTGGTAGCCGGAGTCGTTGCGCAGAGCACCGCTGAACGTGGTGCCGTTGCCCAGCACCATGCGTACGTCAGCCGTTGCGCTGTCGACCACCACGTCACCGCGCAGCGTGCTGGCGTCGGCGCTGAAGTCGATGCGGCTGGTCGCCACGCTGCTGCCATCGGTGAACACCGTGTCGCTGACGCGCAGCAGGCGCCCGCTGCCGTCGCCTGCGGTCACATCGCTGCCATTGACGGTCAACGCATGGTTGCTGCCCTGCAGCCAGAACGCGGCGCCGCTGGCGGTCTCGATGTGGCTGTCATTGAAGGTGGCGCGGTTCCAGTACGGGCCGAACGCGGTCAGGTAGGAGCGGTAGCCACCGCTGTTGCTGCCGGTCATGCGGATGTCCAGGCGATCGGCCTGGGTCAGCCGCGCGGTGTTCATGTGCACGATGCCGAACACGTTCTCGCCGTCGCCGCGGATCGCAACGGTGTCGAGCAGCGCGGTGGCGGTGGAGCCACCGATGAACACGCCGCCACCCCCGTTGCCGCGCATGTCGATCACGCTTCCGGTGGCTTCAATGCGGCTGGCGGTGCTGCCGGTGGAACCGGTCACGCGTACGCCATAGGTCGCATCGCCGTGCGTGGTGATCCGGCCGCCCTGCACGGTGGCGACACCGCCAGCGATCTCGACACCGTAGCCGTAGGTGTCGGTCCAGGTGTCGATGGTGCTGTCGGTCAGCTGCAGGCGCGACTCATCGCTGGCCAGCCAGAATCCGGAGTAGCCATCACGCACATCGAACGCGGCGTCGCGGGCGGTCAGCTGCCCCCAGCTGTTGATGTTCACGCCATAGCCGCCGACGGTGTAGAAGCTGCCGCCGTTGATCACTGCGCTGGAATAGGTCTTGCTGATGCGGCTGCCGAGCAGGCGCATGCTGCCACCCACCGAGTGCGCTTCCACGTTCTCCAGCAGCACGCTGCCACCACTGTCGATATCGAACCAGCCGCCTTCCATGTAGGTGTCATACAGCTCGGCGCGGCTGCCCGCGCCATCGACGGCAACGCCGGCGAGGATGCCACCGGGAGCGAGGGTGATGCGGCTGTTGCGGATCGTCAGCAGGCCCGCGCTGTCGGCGCGCAGGCGGGCACCACCGTCGGCGCTCATCTGCAGATCGGCCAGGTGCAGTTCACTGCCCTTGCCGGACGCACCGGCCAGCGCCGCACCGGTACCTGTCACTGAAAGACGGCCCCCGGTGTAACGGATCACGCCACCGTTGTAGGCCTGCACGCTGCCGAATCCGCTGCCGTTGCGCGTGGCATCGATATCGACATCGCGCGCATCGATCACGCTGCCGGCACCATTGGCATACAGTGCGTAGAAGCCCACGCCGGTAGCGGGTGCGATCGACATGGTGGCACCGCGCAGCTGCACCTGGCCGCCACTGGCAGCAGACACGGCGCTGCCATTACCGGTCACGTTGATGCGGCTGCCATCGATCAGTGCGCTGCTGCCAGCGCCGGTGACGGTCAGTGCGAAGCTGCCCGCGCCATGGGTGAGGACATCATCGGCACCCAGCTGCAGGTTGTTGCCGTCGCTGACCTGCAGGGGCCCGGTCAGATCGGCGGCGTGGACTGGCAGTGCCGCCCACAGGGCGGTTGCCAGCAGGCTGGGAAGGAGGGGAGCAGGCGCGAGGCGCGCGCGCCCGGACGCTCGGCGGCGCCGAGTGGGGGAGGCGTACATGCTGTTGGACTTCCTGTGGCAGGGCGCAGCAGGGCTGCGCGGACTGGCGCGGCAGGGCCGCGTCGCTGCGGAAGCCACACGCGATAGCAGCTGCAGGCGCCATCGGGCTTCCGTCCCCCACGGCGACGCGGTTGCTGCCGGCAGGCGCACCATGGCGGGATGCGTCCAGCCTAGAAATCGGCACTGTCCTATGGAATCAGGCGTTTCCTAAAGCCGTCGCAGGCCCTCGTACGGGGCCCGCAGGATTCAGCCTGGAGTGGGCCTCAGGCGAACAACGAGGCCTGCAGGCAGTACTCGATCAGTGCCTGGTCACTGTCCACGCCGAGCTTGCGCATCGCACTGATCTTCTGCGTGCTGACCGTCTTGGCGCTGCGCTGCAGCTGGCGTGCGATGTCGCCCACGCTCATGCCGCCGGTAAACAGCCGGATCACTTCCAGTTCGCGCGGCGACAGGCGTGCACGGACCGCATCGGCATCGGCTGGTTCGCTCGCCGCGACCGGCAGCAGGCCCGGTGGCCGGTAGACGCGGTCGGCCAGCACCACGCGCAGGGCCTGTACCAGGCTGCCCAATCCATGGCTCTTGAGCACGACGCCGCCGGCGCCGGCGGCATACATCGCTGCAACCAACGACGGATTGGACACCATCGTCAGCACCAGCAGGCGCGTCTCCGGGAAGCTGCGGCGCAGGAACGAGATCAGCTTGATGCCGTCACCGAAGCGGTCGCCCCCCGGCATGCTGTAGTCGGTGATCACGACCTGTGGGCGGGTGCGGGTCATCAGTTCGATCAGCGCCGCCGGGTCGGCCGCCTCACCCACCACGTCCAGGTCCAGTTCCCCGGCCAATACGTCGCGGATGCCGGCAAGCACGATCGGGTGGTCGTCGGCGATGAGGATCCGTGTGGTCATGGCAGGGTCGGGTCGTCAGGTGGGGAAGGGGAGGCCGCATCAAGCAGCGGATGCAACAGCTGTTCGAGGCGTCGCTGGAAGTGGGCAAGCGACGCCTCCTGGGTGGTCAGGTCATCGCCGCTCGCAAGGCTGTGCTCGATCTGCAGGCCGCTGTCCACCAGGGCGGGTGCGCCCACGATGACCAGTGCGCCACGGATGCGATGCAGTACCTGCACCACGCGCGCGGGATCGGCGCTGGCAATCGACTGGCGCAGGCTGTCCAGGTCGGCCTGCATGGTCTGCACGAACAACGCCTGCATCCTCGCGGGAACCTGCAGCGGGAGATCATCATCGCCCGTATCGGTGGATTCCGGTGCTTGCGATGGCGCGGGAACCGTTGCGTCGCCCCGGGTTATCCCGATCAGCAGGCGTTGCAGCGCTTCCAGCGTGATCGGCTTGACCAGCACGCCCTGCATGCCCGATTCCTGGCAGCGCTGGCGTTCGGCCGGGTCGGCATTGGCGGTGGCGCCGTGGATCGGCACGCTGACACCGCGCGCCCGCAAGGCGCGCGTCAGGCCATAGCCATCCAGCCCGGGCATGTTCAGGTCGGTCAGCACCAGCGCGAACTCGTCCTGCTGCCAGTAGCCCAACGCTTCATTGCCGTCGCTGGCGACCACGGCGCGGCAGCCGAGCTGTTCCAGCTGGTCGCGCAGGATCGCCTGGTTGATCGGGTTGTCCTCGGCCACCAGCACCTGCAGGCCGAAACGGCGCGTCGCCGGCAGGCGCCCTTCGGCGCTGGCCGCCAGCGGCTGGCCACTGGCGGCAGCCAACGCGAGCACGATCGCGTCGAACCGGTGCAGGCCAACCTGCCAGGCGCCATCGATCTGCCGTGGCCGCACGCCGCCGTCGCGGCAGGCAACCGCACGCGGTCCATCCACCCACCCGGGCAACGCGTCGCCCAGGACCAGGTCGAGCAGCACGGTGGACGACGGCAAGCCCGCCGCGCTTTCATCGCGGTACACGCTGGCCAGTGCACCGCGCTGCTGCAGGCGGTCGCACAGTGATTGGACCAGCTCGCGCACACCACCCCGCACCTGTACCTGCAGGCCCGCAGGCAACTGCGGCGCAGGAGATTGCTGCGGATCGGCCGGCGCCGGGGGCAGCGGCAGTTCTACGCTGAAGCTGCTGCCCAGGCCGCTCTCGCTGACCACGCGCAGCTGGCCTTCCATCAACGCCACAAGATGCGCGCAGATGGAAAGGCCCAGGCCGGTGCCGCGCATCGCATCGGTGCCCGGGTTGGCCTGGAAGAACGGCTCGAACAGGTGTGCCTGGTGCTCGCTGGCAATGCCGATGCCGGTATCGGCGACCTGCCACTGCAGCCAGCAGCGCTGCTCTTGCCAGCGTGCCGAGACGCGCACCACCACGCGTCCGCTGTCAGTGAACTTCAGCGCGTTGCTGATCAGGTTGTTGAGTATCTGGCGGATCCGTGCCGCATCACCGCACACCACGGACGGCACGTCGGCATCGATGCAGGCGTAGAACTGCAGCCCTTTGCTGGCGGCCGCGGCAGCATACGAGTCGAGCGCATCCTCGGTCAGATGCACTGGATCGAACGGGCTGGGTTCCAGGCTCAGTTGCCCGGCCTCGGCCTTGCTGACATCGAGGATGTCGCTGATCAGTTGCATCAGCGTCGAGGACGAACGCTGGATCGTCCCCAGGTAGTCCCGCTGACGCGCATCCAGTGGCGTGAGTCCGAGCAGTTCGAGGGTGCCGAGCACGCCGTACAGCGGCGTGCGGATCTCGTGGCTCATGGTGGCCAGGAACTGGCTCTTGGCCCGGTTGGCCTGGTCGGCGGCACGGCGCGCCTGCTGCAGCACCTGCTCGGCTTCGTGCTGGCTGCTGAGATCGATGAACAGACACAGCACCGCCGGCTCGCCGCGATAGCGCGCCGGCGTCGCGGTCACCAGCAGGTGGCGGCCTTCGGGCGTGGTGTAGGCCAGCCCATCGCCGAGCGTGGTGCCTCCAGCGGACAGCACGCTGCGCCGCCAAGGGCCATGCCAGCCTCCGCTGTGGTGGTCTTCGCCCAGCCAGCGGCGGGCGAGGGTGTTGTCCAGCAGCACATTGCCATCGGTACGGTGCAGCAGGCACAGCCCGATCGGCGCGTTGTCCAGGATGGTGCGGCTGAAGGCTTCGCTTTCCAGCAGCCGCGCGTGGTTGCTGCGCAGCGGCTCGATGACCGAACGCCGATACGCGCGCAGCACCAGCGTGCCACCCAGTGCCAGCAGCAGGGCCACCACCGTCGCACCGAGCAGCGGCCCCTGCGGGTGCTGGAATACCTGCCGCCAGCTGACGTGGTAGACCGCCAGCCAGCCGCGCTCGCTGCGCATGCGGAACTGCAGGCCTCCCAGGCCTGCCTGCCAGGAGGTGCCAGCGTTGCTGGCATCTGCAGCATCGCCCAGCAGGCGCTGGCCATCGGCATCGAACAGCGACAGCCGTTGGAACACCGGAACACCCAGCACCTGCCGGTAGTCATCGACGCGTGCCGGATCGAGCAGGCACGCCAGCGCGGCCTGCGAATCCTTGCCGTCCTCCCCCCACAGGCGCGCATCCTGCGGAGCGTGGGCGATGGCGAGCAGCCAGGTCTGCCGGTCGCGCCACGGCACGCTTACCCAGGCGATGCCGCCGCGCTGCAGCGTGGGCCGCGTACCCAGTGCGCGGTGGATGTCGGCGATCGCCGGTCGCAGGTGATGCGGGCTGTTCTGGCTTGCATCGGTACCGACGGTCTGTACCGGTGCCAGCAGCCCGCGTGTGCCCTGGCCATCGACCAGCAGGCATTGCGGTGGTGGGTAGCGCGAAGCGGACCAGAACGTGCCGTAGAAGCGCAGGAACCGGTCGCCCAGCTCGGTCGGTGGCGAACGACCGGCCCCCTCGCTCCCGATCACCGCGAAGTTGGCATACAACGGACCGCGTTGCAGTTCCACGCTGGCATCGGCAACCGGCTGGCCTCGTACGCCGACATCATGCAGCCGCCACTGGCGCAGGAAGCGCTCCTGCTCGCGCAACGTGCCGTCCAGGCGGCGGAAGTGGTACTCGATCTTGCTGCGCTCTTCGTTCAACAGTTGCGAGCCGGCCGACAGCAGCAGTCCGGCCTGCAGGGTCGCCAGCACCACCACGCCGATCAACAGGGCATGGACGCGGAGCGAGCGGCGAGCGAGTCGGCGTACAGGAGCGGCCTCGGCCGGCATGGCAGGTCTCAGGGCATGGGGCGGACATCGGCACCGGTGGCGGCGCGAAGTCCGCCGCTACTGCATAGACAGGATCATCAATGCCGCTTGATGTTTTTGTGAAGCCGTCGTGGAATCCGCGTCAGCGCAGGGCGGCCCGCGGTCTTTCGTCCAGTTGCGGTGCTTCCTCGTCCAGCAAACGGTTGAATTCGTCCGACGGCAGCGCCTGCGAGATCAGGAACCCCTGCACCTGGCTGCACCCTAACTGCCGCAGTGCGGCCAGGTCGGCATCACTTTCCACGCCCTCAGCCACGATGATCAGGCCCAGCTGGTTGGCCAGTGCGATCACCGTCGACAGGGTCAGGTGCAGGGCCGGGTCACGGGCGCAGCCACTGACCAGCGCGCGGTCGATCTTGACCTCGGTGAAGGGGGTATTGACCAGGTTGTGGACCGAGCTCAGGCCCTGCCCGAAATCATCCTGGGCCAAGCCGAAGCCCTTCATGCGCAGCCGGCAGGCACCGGCATAGAAGTCGCTGACGTGCCGCGTGGTGCTGTTCTCCATCAGTTCGAAGCACAACTCGCCGGGCGTCCCGCCGTGGGCCAGGGTCAGCGCCAGCAGCTCATCGGGCAGGTCCGACTGCTCCAGCAGATGAGGCGGCAGGTTGATCGACACCGGTACCCGGAAGCCCTGCTTGCGCCAACGCGCCTGTGCGCTGATGCTGGCCTTGAGCATCATCCGCAGCAGGTCGCCCTCCAGCCCGTAGCGGCAGATCGCCGGCAGGAAGCTGCCGGCGGCCAGCGTGCCCAGCTGCGGGTGGCGCCAGCGCACCAGTGCTTCGGCCGCCACCACCCGTCCGGACTGCAGTGACTTCTTGGGTTGGAACCACGCCGTCAGGCTGCCATCGGCCATCGCCTGGCGCAGCTGCGACGCATCCGGTTCGGGGACTGCCGCTGCCGCGAGTGAGGGGGCCTTGTCGGTGGCCGGGCGCGCCTGCGCCAGCGCCTCGAACAGCGCGTCCACGTCGGCGGCCGCCACCGGCTTGGGCAGCAGGCCGATCACATCCAGCCCCAGCGATTCGGCCATCAGCCGTGCCGAGGTCATCATCCGCCGCGGGGCCGCGCTGACCACGGCAAGGCGCGGCGGGCGTGGTTGCGCCGCCAGTGCCTGGATGAACTGGATGCCGTCCTGCCCGGGCATCAGCAGGTCACTGACCACCAGGTCGTAGGGCTGGCAGGCACACAGTGCGATGGCGGCATCCACGTCTTCGCAGGCATCGACCTGGACACCGGCGCGGCTGCCGAACAGATTGGCCAGGAAACCACGTTGGAAGGGCTGGTCTTCCAGGATCAGGACGCGCTGGGTCATGCGGGGTCTCCTTGGCGCAGGGTGGTGAGCGCCTTGCGCAGGCGGGCGATGTCGACGGGTTTGCTGAGGTAGCCCTGCATGCCACTGGCCAGGCAGCGCTCGCGCTCTTCGGCGGTGGCATTGGCGGTGGCGCCGATCACCGGTACCGGGTTGCCGTTATCGCGCAGCTGGCGGGCCAGCGCGTGGCCGTCCATGCGCGGCATGTTGATGTCGGTCACCACCAGATCGAAGCACTGCTCGCGGCACCGCTGCAGCGCTTCCATGCCATCCTGTGCCAGCTCCACGTCGCAGCCGAGGGTGCGCAGCTGCTCGGCCAGGATCACCCGGTTGATCGGGTTGTCCTCGACGGCCAGCACGCGCAGGCCCAGAGGCATCGGTGGTGCCGTGCGCGTGGCCTCCGGCTGCGCCGCGCGCTGCTGCTGCACGCTGGCCAGCGCCTTGCCGATCGCGGTCATGCCGTGCAGGGTCACCACCAGGCTGCCGTCGGCGGCAGTGATCGGCTGGTCACCGCCCTCGATCGATGCCACCACTCGCGGGCCCGACCAGGCCAGCGGCATCCCGGCTTCGCCATCCATCAGGATCGCGCCGTCATGGTCCAGCAACGCCGGGTCACCAAGCAGGGGCTGCGCGTTGGCGCCCCAGCGACACAGCCAGCCACAGGCACTGTCGACCAGCTCGCGGTCGCGGCCGCGCACCAGGATCGGTGGTTCCGGCAGCAGTGTGGGGCCATCCTCGGCAGCGGCCAGCACCGGCAACGGCAGGCGGACGCTGAAGCTGCTGCCCAGCCCGGGTTCGCTCACCACCTGCAGCTCGCCGCTCATCAGGCGTACCAGGCGGTCGCTGATGGACAGGCCCAGGCCGGTGCCCTGCGCGCTGGCTGCGCCGCGGACCTGGCGGAACGGTTCGAACAACCGCGCCTGTTCCTCCGCAGCGATGCCCACGCCGGTATCGGTCACCTGCCATGCCAGCACGCTCGATTCACCTTCGCGCTGCACCTGGCGCACGCGCAATACCACCCGGCCATGCTCGGTGAACTTGATCGCGTTGCTGAGCAGGTTGCCCAGCACCTGGCGGATGCGGTCGGCATCACCGAGCACCCGTGTCGGCAGGCGCGGATCGGTACAGACCAGGATCTGCAGGCCCTTGCAGGTGGCCGACGCGGCGAAGCTGCGCAGCACGCTCTCGGTCAGCTCGCGCGGCGAGAACGCCGTCGGCTCCAGACTGAGCTGTCCTGACTCGATCTTGGAAACATCCAGCACATCGCTGATCAACTGCAGCAGGACCGACGAGGAACTCTCGATGGTGCGCAGGTACTGCGACTGCCGGGCGTCCAGCGAGGTGTGCCCCAGCAGCTCCAGCGTGCCCAGCACGCCATACAGCGGGGTGCGGATCTCATGGCTCATGGTGGCCAGGAACGCGCTCTTGGCCTGGTTGGCCGCATCGGCGGCCTGGCGTGCCGACGACAGTGCGGCCTGTGCCTGGCGGTGCCGGGAAATATCATGGAAGACGCATAGCAGCACGTCATCGCCCTGGTAGCGGCAGGCCGCGTGCAGCACTTGCAGCTGGCGCCCATCGCGGGCGGTGAATTCAAGTCCACGCCCGCGTTCGCCGGCATGTCCGCGCCATGGTGCCTGCCAGTCGCTGTGTTCGCCTTCTTCGCCGAGCCAGTCGCGCAGCAGCTGGTTGGAGAGCAGCAGCGCGCGGTCGCTGCGGCGCAGGACGCAGATGCCGACCGGCGCCATGTCGATCACCGTCGAACTGAAGTCCAGGTTCTCCAGCAGGCGGCGGTGCTGCTGCAGGGCCGGCTGGATCAGCTGGAGGTCAACGCGATGCCGTAGCAGGCGCAGCGCAACACCGGCCAGCAGCAGCAACAGCACGCAGACCAGCAGGGGCACGGCCAGGTCGCCCAGCAGCAGCGGCGGCGGCAGGTGGTAGACCAACCGCCAGCCGTCATTGCCGACACTTTTCACCAGCGCTACGCCGCGCGGCAGGCCGCCGCTCCACAACGTGCCGAAGCTGTCGTCCTGGCGCTCCCGCAGGGTCTTCCAGCCCGCACCATCCAGCCGCGGTGCCTGGCTGGACAATGCAGGCTGCCCCGCACGGTCGAGCAGCGCGTAACCGCCAATGCCCTGGCCGTCGATCATGCTCGCCGCCGCCGCGCCATCGAGCAGCAGCACCAGCCACTGCGCCGGTTGGGGGCCCGCCTGTACCGGCTGCGCCAGCGCAACGCCACTGTCACCCGGCCGCAGCCAGTACACCGGGTCTGCACCCTGGAGGCTGCCGCTGCGTGCCTGCAGCGCACGCAGTGATGGCAGGTGCACCAGGTCGACGTCGACCTCGCCCCCGGCCAGCCAGTGCGCGCCGCGTGCATCGATCAGCAGCAGATGCGTCTGCAGTGCCTGCAGCGTGTGCTCGGCGCGCGCTGACAGCAGCAGCCGCTGGCCCGGCTGGCCACCGGGACCATCCAGCGGCAGCTGGCGCACGCCCTCGCTGTCTGCGGCCGGTGCATCCGGGTTGCCGGCCAGTACCGAATCCCCCAGGTAGCGCAGCAGGGCTTCGCGCTGGTCGAAATAGATCTGTGCCTTGTAGGCCGCTGCATTCATCTCGCGGCGATGGGTCGAGATGTCTTCGGTGAATGCCGTGAGCAGGTAGAACCCGGCCGCGGCGGCCAGGCAGATGAAGACGCAGACGGTCAGGCAGCGCAGCAACACCGACGCGGTGGTCGATGGCACGGCCTGCTGCAGCGAAGGGCGGGGAAAGCGGAACATGCAACGATGCTAGGGAGCGGCGCTGATGGCGCGGAATCAGCTGTTTCCTAAAATCCCCCGCTGGCCGGTCAGGCCGGAGCCTGCGCGTGGGTACCGTTCAGGCGGCAGAAAAGAGAACCCCCGCCGAAGCGGGGGTCTCCTGTATCGGCGCTGGCCAGGCACTTACAGTGCGCTGCCACCGAACTTGTGGGTGTACTGCAGGTTGATCGTGCGGCCGACGCTGTCGAACCAGGACACGTCGTAGTACGGGTAAGCGGTGTAGGTACGGTCCTTCGGCGGCATCTTGTTGAACACGTTGACCACCGACAGCGACAGGCGCGAGTGGTCGTCGACGCGGTACTGCAGCGAGGCGTTGTAGCGATAGGTCGCCTTCACGTACGGGCTGTCGCCGCTGTCCCAGTCGAACACCTGGTCGTAGCTGTCCGAGGTCGGCAGCTTGCCCAGGCGCGAGCCGTACACCGTTGCCGACCACGCATCCTTCTCCCAGGTCACGCTCAGGCTGGTCTTGGTGCGCGGAATGTCGAAGCCACTGTTGACCGCGAACTGGTCTTCGGTGCGGTCGCCGGGGTAGCGCTGGAAATCATGCTTCTTCACCCAGGTGTGCGTGCCGTTGAAGATGAAATCGCCGATGCCCGTCTGCAGGCGATAACGCAGGCCGGCGTCGATGCCGGAGGTGGATTCGCGGGCGACGTTGATCGGCTCCACGCGCACGCCATACAGGCGTCCGTCGTTGCTGCGGGTGATGCGGGCGAGCGCGTCCACGCAGGTCGGCGAATTGATGTCGGCGCTGCCCAGGCGGCAGTTTGCTTCGTTGGCCAGGAGCGTGCGCACGTCCATGTCCTGCACCTGGTTGCGCATATCGATGTCAAACCAGTCCACCGACAGGTCCAGGCCGATCGCCGGTGACCAGACAAAGCCGGCGCTCCACGAGGTGCTGGTTTCCGGGTCGAGCTGGCGGTTGCCGGTGCGGCTGCGGATCAGGTTGCGCTCGTAATCGGAACAGTCGCTGGCCTCCTCGAGGCGGCAGGTGTACAGATCCTCGGCGCTGGTCTCGTCGTTGCCCGGTCCGGCAAACACATAGTGCAGGTCCGGTGCACGGAATGCGGTGCCGTAGGAGCCGCGCACCAGCAGGGTATCGATCGGGCGCCATTCCAGGCCGCCGCTCCAGGTCTCCTTGCCGATGCTGTGTCCGGAATAGCGGTACTGGTCGTAGCGGCCCGCCACGCTCAGGTTGACCGTGTCGTGCAGCGGCATGCGCAGCTCCGCAGCCGTCGCCCAGCGGTTGCGCGAACCCTTGCCGTCCGAATCCTTCCAGCTGTAGTAGTAGTACCCGGTCGCCAGCGGATCGGGGTTCAGAGAATAGGCCTGCTGGCCCACTTCCACGGTCGCGGCAAACCCGGCATCGCCACCGGGCAGTGCGAACAGTGCTGCGTTGGTCAGGGTGAAGGCGGCGGTTTCCGTGCGCGACTTCGGAGTGTAGGTGGTACGCGCGGCGATCGAGTCGTACTCGGCGCGGGTCAGTGGACGGTACAGGCGTGACGGATCGGCGTTGTAGACCGGGAAACCGTCGTCATCCACGCCCAGCTGCGGGCCGAGGAACAGGTCATTGGCCTTGGCGGCAATGATCTGTGCCCAGCTGATGCGCGACTGGTACTGCGAATGGCTCAACGCCGCTTCGTAATCCCAGTTGCCAATCAGGTTGCCCTTGAAGCCGGTGGTCACGCTGAAGGTCTTCTGAGTGCTGCGCACCATGGCGTTGCGCAGGCCGCCCATTTCCTCGGGCGAGAACTGTCGCTGCCAGAACTCGATCTCGCCAGTGGCTTCGTTGTTGAAGTAGCCCGACTCATCACCGTTGGCATCCATGCGGCCCCACTGGGTGACGTCGCGCATCAGCGACATCGTGTGGTAGCCGAGCTGCACGTCGGCGAACCACTGCTGGCCATTGTCGAAGTCGTAGCTCAGCGACGCGTAGCCGTTGGCGCCGCGGCGCTTGCTGAGGATGGTGCCGTAGCCGATCGAGCTGTCGCTGCCGCAGTAGTAGCCGTACTTCGGGCGGTAGGCACGATAGGTGCTGCCCTGGTTCTGGCCGGACAGCGCTTCGCAGGTGGCGGCGCCCGGGTCCAGGTAGTCATCGTTGTAGTCGGTGCGCAGATAGGCACGGCGCGCGATGCGCGAACCCTCGGTGGGGCCATCCCGGGTCGAGTCCTGGATGTCACGGTCATAGGCCCACAGCGGGGTCTGCGACTGCAGCTCGACGCTGTACACGGCGTTGAAGTTGCCACGGCTGAAACCGCTGGCCAGGCTCATGTCGAACGACTCGCCGCCGCCTTCGCTGGAGGTGCCCATGCGCATGTCGATCGTGGTGCCGTCGGCCTTCTTCTTCAGGATGAAGTTGACCACGCCGGCGATCGCGTCCGAGCCGTAGATGGCCGAGGCGCTGCCGGTCAGTACTTCGATGCGCTCGATCATGCCCAGTGGGATGTTGGAGACATCGGTGAAGTTGCTGCGGCCCTTGAACGGCATCGGGAAATCGGCAATACGCCGACCATTGACCAGCACCAGCGTGTGGTTCGGGCCCAGGCCGCGCAGGTCCACCTGCTGGGCGCCCGGCGAGAAGTCGGCGCCACTGGAAGACTGCTGGCTCTGCGTCTCACCGCCGTTCTGGGTCATTGCACGCAGCACGTCCGGCACGGTGGTGAAGCCACTGGAGCGGATCTGCTCGGCATTGATCACCGTGATCGGAGCGGGGCCTTCCACCTGGGCGCGCGGAATGCGCGAGCCGGTGACCTGCACCGCGTCCAGTTGTTGCACCGAAGAGGAAGCCGGTGCCTGGGCCGCCGCGGAAGCAGCCACGCCCATCAACGCCAGCTGGATCGACCACGCCATCGCCTGTCTACGCATGAGGAATTCTCGGAAATGAAGCCGGCCCGCAGAGGAGGGGCCCTGTCCCCCATTCAGACTTCCGGAATGGGCGCGCGCATTTAACGCCTTTTTCATGTCCTTGACTACTGGGCCCCTATCTGGCAAAGAGTGAAAACGCTTGCAAGTCGATTTTGTTCAGGGAGATCAAGATGCGACGCCTCGACCGGATCCTGCCTGGCCCCTTCGCCTGGCTGGCGCTGCTGGTGCTGGCCTGGCCATTGGCCACGCCCGCGCAGGACCTGCAGGGCCCCGGCTTCGCCTATTACGAAATCGGCGATCTGGAATCCCCGCGTCCCGGTCCGCGCGCGCCCGCCATGATGCTGATGGGCGGTGGCGAGTGGGTGCCGGAGGCCTTCCAGTGGTGGCTGAAGCAGGCCGGCAATGGCCGTGTGCTGATTCTGCGCGCCTCCGGTGGCGACGAACTGCAGGACCGCCTGTACCGCGAGATCGGCGGCACTACCGCAGTGCAGACCCTGGTCTTCGACAGCCGCCGCGGTGCCGATGATCCGGCGGTGCTGCGCGTGGTCGCGGCGGCCGATGCCATCTTCATTGCCGGCGGCGACCAGTCCCGCTATATCCGCTTCTGGAAGGGCACCGCACTCAACCGTGCACTCAACGCCCATGTGCGCGCCGGCAAGCCGATTGCCGGTACCAGCGCTGGCCTGGCCATCCTCGGCGGCTATGCCTATGGCGCCATGGATGGCGGCAGCATCACCTCGGCCGGTGCGCTGGCCGACCCGATGGGCAGTGCCGTGACCCTGGACAGCGGCTTCCTGCAGATGCCCTACCTGCAGCGCGTGGTCACCGACACCCATTTCGACAAGCGTGACCGGCTCGGTCGCCTGATCGTGTTCGTGGCACGTGCCGCCCAGGACAGCGGCGACCCTGACATCGTCGGCATCGGCGTCGATGAGGACACCGCCCTGTGCGTTGAGCCCGATGGCCGGGCCCAGGTCTACAGCGCAGATGGCGAAGGCAAGGTCTGGGTGGTCAGCCCCGGCCGCGACGCCGACCGCCTGGTGGAGGGCGAGCCGCTGCGCTTCCATGCGGTGCCGGTGACGGTGGTCGCCAGCGGCAGCCGCATGCGGCTGGATTATTTCCAGGCCGAGGCCGATTACCAGGCCGTGGCCGACGTCAGCGACGGCGAGATTGAGTTCACGCTTCGGTAGTACCGGCCGCTGGCCGGCAACCCACCTTCCTGATGCGACCGGTGCCGGCCAGCGGCCGGCACTGCCGGTGCAATCCATTCACTACACCTGCTGGAGATGTACCCGATGAAACTGCGCCTGGTGCTGTCCGCGCTGCTGTCCCTGCCGTTGCTTGCCCAGGCCGCCCCGGCCGCCTCGCCGTTGCTGGTCATCCACGGCGGCGCCGGTGTCGAGCGCAAGGACCTGTCGCCGGCTGAAGAGAAGGCTGCGCGCGACGCGTTGCGCGCGGCGCTGCTGAAGGGCCATGCCGAACTGGCGGCCGGTCGCCCGGCGCTTGCAGCCGTCACTGCGGCAATCACCGTGCTGGAGGACGATCCGACCTTCAACGCCGGCAAGGGCGCGGTGTTCACCCATGACGGCCACAACGAACTGGATGCCGCAGTGATGGATGGCGCCACCCTGGCTGCAGGTGCGGTGGCCGGCGTGCAGCGGGTGCGCAACCCGATCCTGCTGGCCCAGGCCGTGATGCAGAAGTCCAGGCACGTGATGATGGTCGGGCAGGGTGCCGAGGCATTCGCGGTGGAGCAGGGCATCGGCCTTGTCGATCCATCCTACTTCCGTACCGACAAGCGCTGGCAGCAACTGCAGCGCGCATTGAAGGAAGAGGCCAGTGGCCAGGCGCACGCCGACCTGGAGACCGCAAGGCACTTCGGCACGGTGGGCGCGGTTGCCTTGGATGCGCAGGGGCAGCTTGCCGCCGGCACCTCCACCGGTGGCATGACCAACAAGCGCTATGGCCGTGTGGGTGATTCGCCGATCATCGGCGCCGGTACCTGGGCCGACGCGGGCTGCGCGGTATCGGGCACCGGCTGGGGCGAGTACTACATCCGGACTGCGGCCGCGCACGAGATCTGTGCGCGCATGCGCTACCAGCGGCAGACGCCGGAGCAGGCCGGCAGGGGCGTGATCAACGAGATGATTCCGAAGATGGGCGGCGACGGCGGCGCGATCGTGCTTGCCGCAGACGGAAAAATGGCCATGCCGTTCAACACCCGGGGCATGTATCGGGGCTGGATCGGCGCCGATGGCGTCCCCCATGTCGCAATTTTCGCCAGCGAGACCCTGTCGGTCCCTGGGCAATAACCTTGCGTATCAATGGGTTTGCGACAACGTGTGAAAAAGATGGAAAAAAGCGTTGACAGCCCCCCGCCTGATCAGCAGAATAAGCGGCTCACCACCACACACCGCAACGCTTCGGCGGCAACGGGTTGGGGTGGTAAGGAGGGATACCCAAGCGGCCAACGGGGGCAGACTGTAAATCTGCTGGCTTACGCCTTCGGTGGTTCGAATCCACCTCCCTCCACCAGTTTCACGTTGTGACATTCCCGGCGCGGGAGTAGTTCAATGGTAGAACCTCAGCCTTCCAAGCTGATGGTGCGGGTTCGATTCCCGTCTCCCGCTCCATTGAATGAACTTTGAATATTATCGAGTTCATGTCATAATGCAAAACTCGGCTCACGTAGCTCAGTCGGTAGAGCACTTCCTTGGTAAGGAAGAGGTCGAAGGTTCGATTCCTTTCGTGAGCACCATCTTAAGCATCACCTCTCAGACGAATTCGAGATAAGCAGCCATGGCCAAGGGTAAGTTCGAGCGCACCAAGCCGCACGTCAACGTCGGCACCATCGGTCACGTCGACCACGGCAAGACCACGCTGACCGCCGCACTGACCAAGATCGGTGCCGAGCGCTTCGGTGGCGAGTTCAAGGACTACTCCTCGATCGACGCCGCGCCGGAAGAAAAGGCGCGTGGCATCACGATCTCGACCGCGCACGTCGAATACGAATCCCCGACCCGTCACTACGCCCACGTTGACTGCCCGGGCCACGCTGACTACGTCAAGAACATGATCACCGGTGCCGCCCAGATGGACGGCGCGATCCTGGTGTGCTCGGCCGCTGACGGCCCGATGCCGCAGACCCGTGAGCACATCCTGCTGTCGCGCCAGGTCGGCGTGCCGTACATCGTCGTGTTCCTGAACAAGGCCGACATGGTGGACGACGCCGAGCTGCTCGAGCTGGTCGAGATGGAAGTGCGCGAGCTGCTGAGCAAGTACGAGTTCCCGGGCGACGACACCCCGATCATCGCCGGTTCGGCCCGTCTGGCGCTGGAAGGCGACCAGAGCGAGATCGGCGTGCCGGCCATCCTGAAGCTGGTCGACGCGCTGGACAGCTGGATTCCGGAGCCGGAGCGTGCGATCGACAAGCCGTTCCTGATGCCGGTGGAAGACGTGTTCTCGATCTCGGGCCGCGGCACCGTGGTGACCGGTCGTATCGAGCGCGGCGTGATCAAGGTTGGCGACGAAATCGAAATCGTCGGCATCCGTCCGGTGCAGAAGACCACCGTGACCGGCGTTGAAATGTTCCGCAAGCTGCTGGACCAGGGTCAGGCAGGCGACAACGCTGGCCTGCTGCTGCGCGGCACCAAGCGTGACGACGTCGAGCGTGGCCAGGTGCTGGCCAAGCCGGGCACGATCAAGCCGCACACCAAGTTCGAAGGCGAAGTGTACGTGCTGTCGAAGGACGAGGGCGGCCGCCACACCCCGTTCTTCAACGGCTACCGTCCGCAGTTCTACTTCCGCACCACCGACATCACCGGCGCCGCCAAGCTGCCGGAAGGCGTCGAAATGGTGATGCCGGGTGACAACGTCAAGATGGAAGTCACCCTGATCAACCCGGTGGCCATGGACGAAGGTCTGCGCTTCGCCATCCGCGAAGGCGGCCGTACCGTCGGCGCCGGCGTGGTCTCGAAGATCATCGAGTAAGCCTGCAGTACCGGTGGTTGCATAGCGCCGCCGGTTACGCGAATGGCGGGCCGGGAACCTCGGTCCGCCTTCGCCGTCTAAGGGAAGGCAAGTTTTCAACGTACGCCAGTAGCTCAATTGGCAGAGCAGCGGTCTCCAAAACCGCAGGTTGGGGGTTCGAGTCCCTCCTGGCGTGCCATCTGCCCACCTTATCCAGCGGCCTGGGCCGCTAAAGCAGACACAGCCGGATGAATAGCAAGATCGAACACTCCAAGGACAACTCCGCCAACGGTGGAGATATCGTCAAGTATGTCGCCGCATCGCTGCTGGTGCTGGCCGGTCTGTTCGTCTGGTTCTGGTTCTCCGCGGACTCCGGTCGCGCCGCCCAGCTGGGTGCGTGGGCGGGTCAGTTGCGTGCATTGGCGGTCGTGGTCGGTCTGGTTGGCGGTATCGGCGTGTTCATGCTGACCGGCAAGGGGCGCGACACCCGCGAATTCCTCTCCGAGTCGCGCTTCGAACTGCGCAAGGTGGTCTGGCCGACGCGCCAGGAAGCCGTCCGCATGACCTGGGTCGTGATCGTCGTGGTGCTCATCCTCAGCCTGCTGCTGGGTGGCTTCGACTTCCTGATCCAGAAACTGACTCAGTGGTTCCTGAGCCGCTAAGGAGAATTGCATGAAGCGTTGGTACGTCGTTCACGCCTATTCGGGCTTCGAGAAGTCGGTGGCGCAGGCTCTGCGCGATCGCATCGTCCGTGATAGCATGGAAGAGCGCTTCGGCGACGTCCTGGTCCCGACCGAGGAAGTGGTCGAGATGCGCGCCGGCCAGAAGCGCCGTTCCGAGCGCAAGTTCTTCCCGGGTTACGTGCTGGTCCAGATCGAGACCCACGAGGAAGCCGGCATTCCGCGCATCGACAACGAAAGCTGGCATCTGGTCAAGGAAACCCCGCGGGTCATGGGCTTCATCGGCGGCACCGCTGATCGCCCGCTGCCGATCGCCGATTCCGAGGCCGAGGCCATCCTGAATCGCGTTCAGGAGGGTGTCGAGAAGCCGCGTCCGAAGGTGCTGTTCGAGCCGGGCCAGATGGTTCGCGTCACCGACGGTCCGTTCAACGATTTCAATGGCGTCGTCGAAGAAGTCAACTACGAGAAGAGCCGTCTGCGCGTCTCGGTGCTGATCTTCGGTCGTGCCACTCCGGTCGAGCTCGAGTTCGGCCAGGTCGAAAAGGCCGTCTGACCTGTGCTGTCGAGTCGAGCCATGCTCGGCTCCGGGGTATGGATGGTGCGGTAGTCGGGCAAGGCTCGACTCTCCAAAGGGAACCGGGCCTGGCCCGGTTCCGTTCGTTTACCTGCTGCTTCAGGCATGTGAAGAAAAAACCTGTTATAGTGCGCGGCTCCCCGCTGGGAAAGCCAGCAGGACGAGGCCGCCGCAAGGTGGCCTTCAGCATGATTTCAAAACGCGATGCCGGGACGCGTGATTCCCGGTCCGATGGGGAGCCTGTTGTCGAAAGGCGCTAGCACCCGGAGAGCACTCACATGGCAAAGAAAGTTGTCGGTTACATCAAGCTGCAGGTGAAGGCCGGTCAGGCCAACCCCTCGCCGCCGGTCGGTCCTGCGCTGGGTCAGCGTGGCCTGAACATCATGGAATTCTGCAAGGCGTTCAACGCTGCCACGCAGAAGCTCGAGCCGGGTCTGCCGGTTCCGGTGATCATCACGGCCTACTCGGACCGTACGTTCACCTTCATCACCAAGAGCACCCCGGCTACCACCCTGCTGAAGAAGGCCGCTGGCATCTCGTCGGGCTCCAAGCGCCCGAACACCGAGAAGGTCGGCAAGGTCACCCGTAAGCAGCTGGAAGAGATCGCCAAGGCGAAGGAACCGGATCTGACTGCCGCCGACCTGGACGCCGCCGTGCGTACCATCGCTGGCTCTGCCCGTTCCATGGGCCTCGTGGTGGAGGGTTAATAAGATGGCACAGACCAAGCGTGAGAAGGCCATCAAGGCCGCCGTCGTTCCGGGCAAGGCATACGCCTTCGAGGACGCGATCAACATCCTGAAGACCGCCACCAAGGCCAAGTTCGTCGAGTCGATCGACGTCGCCGTGCGCCTGGGCGTCGATGCGAAGAAGTCCGACCAGCAGGTCCGTGGCTCCACCGTGCTGCCGGCCGGTACCGGCAAGTCGGTCCGCGTCGCCGTGTTCGCTCCGGCCGGTGCCAAGGCTGACGAAGCCCTGGCTGCTGGCGCCGACGCCGTCGGTATGGATGACCTGGCCGAGAAGATGCAGGCCGGCGATCTGAACTACGATGTCGTCATCGCGACCCCGGACGCCATGCGCGTCGTCGGTAAGCTGGGCACCGTGCTGGGCCCGCGCGGCCTGATGCCGAACCCGAAGGTCGGCACCGTTTCCCCGAACCCGGGTGAAGCCGTGAAGAACGCCAAGTCGGGTCAGGTCCGTTACCGCACCGACAAGGCCGGCATCATCCACTGCACCATCGGCAAGGCCGACTTCGCCGAAGACGCGCTGAAGTCGAACCTGACCGCGCTGCTGCTGGACCTGATCAAGGCCAAGCCGGCCACCTCGAAGGGCACCTACCTGCAGAAGGTTTCGGTCAGCTCGACGATGGGCCCGGGCGTCACCGTCGACCAGTCGTCGCTGACCCTGAAGTAATTGTTTCAAGCGGTCACGGTGCCCCGGGTGCCGTGACCGTGACATTTGAAGGCATCGCTGGCAGTGCATCGCCCGCGGTAGCCGTCAAAGACCGCAGGCGCGGTCGTGGCAATACCGGCGACGGGCATGGAAGCTCGATCTGGCAAGGAGTCGCCGCCGGAGCAGTCAGGAGCGCTTAATCGATTCCCCGGAATCACCCTGCGTAGATGGTGCCCTTCTGGAGTTTTTCTGGTTCACGCACGTCTGGGTTTCCCAGGTTGGCCCACTCCAGGTCTAGAACGGCCCACCCCCGGAACATCATCCCGATGTTCCCGGCGTCCAGGATGGATGCCGCACAGGACCGCACACGGCAGGAGCCGTAAGCGGAGTTCAATAGGAGGAGTGCAATGGCTCTCAATCTGTCCCAGAAGCAAGAAGTAGTCGCCGAGCTGGCAGACGTCGCCGCCAAGGCCCACTCCTTGATCGCAGCCGAATACGCTGGCACCACGGTCGCCCAGATGACCGCGATGCGCAAGCAGGCTCGTGAAACCGGTGTTTTCTTGAAGGTTGTCAAGAACACCCTGGCTTCGCGCGCCGTTGAAGGCACCGAGTTCGCAGTCGCCCAGGACCAGATGGTTGGTCCGCTGCTGTACGCGTTCTCGCTCGAGGAGCCCGGCGCTGCCGGTCGCCTGATCAAGGAAGCCGCCAAGGGCAACGACAAGCTGAAGGCTAAGGTCGTCGCCATCGGTGGTGAAGTGTTCCCGGCGAGCCACGTCGACGTGCTGGCATCGCTGCCGACCCGCGACCAGGCCCTGGCCATGCTGGCCCGCGTCCTGACCGAGCCGGTCACGATGTTTGCCCGCGCCATCAAGGCCGTTGGCGAGAAGCAGGGGGGTGGCGATGTCGCCGCTGACGCTGCCGAGCCGGCCGCCGAGACCGCCTGAGTTTCGACTTACCGTGGTTCCTGACGGAACCTCAATCCAGAAAATCATCCAAAGGTATTAATCATGTCCCTTACCAACGAACAGATCGTCGACGCCATCGCCGAGAAGTCCCTGATGGAAGTGATGGAGCTGGTCAAGGCCATCGAAGAGAAGTTCGGCGTCTCCGCCGCTGCTCCGGTTGCCGTGGCTGCTGCCGCTGGCCCGGCTGCTGCTGTTGAAGAGCAGACCGAATTCGTCGTCACCCTGAAGACTGCCGGCGAGAAGAAGGTCGAAGTCATCAAGGCCGTCCGCGCCATCACCGGCCTGGGCCTGAAGGAAGCGAAGGACCTGGCCGAAGCCGGCGGCGTCCTGAAGGACAACGCTTCGAAGGAAGAAGCCGAGAAGATGAAGAAGGACCTGGAAGCTGCTGGCGCGACTGTCGAAGTCAAGTAAGCAGTTACCTTGCATCGTCACCGATTCGCGGCGATGCAGCCAAGGCTGGGGGCGTAAGCCCCCGGCCTTTGGTCGTTGTTGCGGTGTTGTAGATCCGCGCCATGCGTGGATGTGAAAAAAAAAGCAGGAAAAAGCCCAACACGGGCTGCAGTCAAACCCCGGCAGGCCAGCGCCGAGCGCGGCAGCGGGGGAGTGGTAGCAGACGAGTTGGCAGTTGGAAGTAGCGGGAGAAGGCGTGCTGGTGCCGGCAATACCAGCGACTTCCAACTGACAATTTCAAGTTCCCTTCGGATCGTGGGCGCACGATCCGCACAACAAGGTGGAAGACCTCATGACGTCCTATTCGTTCACCGAAAAAAAGCGTATCCGCAAGGATTTCGGCAAGCAGCGCTCGATTCTCGAAGTGCCGTTCCTGCTCGCCATCCAGGTGGATTCCTATCGTGAATTCCTGCAGGAGAACGTCGATCCGGCCAAGCGCACGGACCACGGCCTGCACGCTGCGCTGAAGTCGGTCTTCCCGATCGCCAGCTACAGCGGCAACGCTGCCCTGGAATACGTCGGCTACAAGCTGGGCGAACCGGTCTTCGACGAGCGTGAGTGCCGCCAGCGCGGCATGAGCTACGGCGCCCCGCTGCGCGTGACCGTGCGCCTGGTGATCTACGACCGTGAGTCGTCGACCAAGGCCATCAAGTACGTGAAGGAGCAGGAGGTCTATCTGGGCGAAATCCCGCTGATGACCGAGAACGGCACCTTCATCGTCAACGGCACCGAGCGCGTCATCGTCTCCCAGCTGCACCGCTCGCCGGGCGTGTTCTTCGACCACGACCGTGGCAAGACCCACAGCTCGGGCAAGCTGCTGTACAGCGCCCGCATCATTCCCTACCGCGGCTCCTGGCTGGACTTCGAGTTCGACCCGAAGGACGCGCTGTTCACCCGTATCGACCGCCGCCGCAAGCTGCCGGTGTCGATCCTGCTGCGCGCGCTCGGCTACAGCAACGAAGAGATGCTGGCCGAGTTCTTCGAGATCAACACCTTCCACATCAACCCGGATGAAGGCGTCCAGCTGGAGCTGGTGCCGGAGCGCCTGCGTGGCGAGACCCTGGGCTTCGACCTCGCCGACGGCGACAAGGTCATCGTGGAAGCCGGCAAGCGCATCACCGCGCGTCACATCAAGCAGCTGGAAGCCTCGGGCATTGCCGCCCTGGCCGTGCCGGACGACTACATCGTCGGCCGCATCCTGTCGCACGACGTGGTCGATGCCTCGACCGGCGAACTGCTGGCCCAGGCCAACGACGAGATCACGGACGAGCAGCTGCAGGCCTTCCGCAAGGCCGGTGTGGATGCCGTGGGCACCCTGTGGGTGAACGACCTGGATCGTGGCCCGTACCTGTCCAACACCCTGCGTATCGACCCGACCAAGACCCAGCTGGAAGCCCTGGTCGAGATCTACCGCATGATGCGTCCGGGCGAGCCGCCGACCAAGGATGCCGCGCAGAACCTGTTCCACAACCTGTTCTTCACCTTCGAGCGCTACGACCTGTCCGCGGTCGGCCGCATGAAGTTCAACCGTCGCGTGGGCCGCAAGGAAACCACTGGCGAAGCCGTGCTGTACGACAGCAAGTACTTCGGCGAGCGCAACGACGAAGAGTCCAAGCGCCTGGTCGCTGCCCACGGCGAAAGCTCCGACATCCTGGACGTGATCAAGGTCCTGACCGAGATCCGCAACGGTCGCGGCGTGGTCGACGACATCGATCACCTGGGCAACCGTCGCGTGCGTTCGGTCGGCGAAATGGCCGAGAACGTGTTCCGCGTCGGCCTGGTCCGCGTCGAGCGTGCGGTCAAGGAGCGCCTGTCGATGGCCGAGTCGGAAGGCCTGACCCCGCAGGAACTGATCAACGCCAAGCCGGTCGCCGCTGCCATCAAGGAGTTCTTCGGCTCCTCGCAGCTGTCGCAGTTCATGGACCAGAACAACCCGCTGTCGGAAGTGACCCACAAGCGTCGCGTCTCGGCCCTGGGCCCGGGCGGCCTGACCCGTGAGCGCGCCGGCTTCGAAGTGCGCGACGTGCACCCGACCCATTACGGCCGCGTCTGCACCATCGAAACCCCGGAAGGCCCGAACATCGGCCTGATCAACTCGCTGGCCGTGTACGCCCGCACCAACAAGTACGGTTTCCTCGAGACCCCGTACCGCAAGGTCGTGGACGGCAAGGTCTATGACGAAGTCGAGTTCCTGTCGGCCATTGAAGAGAACGAGTACGTCATTGCGCAGGCCAACGCGCTGACCGACGCCAAGGGCACCCTGACCGAGCAGTTCGTTCCGTGCCGCTTCCAGGGCGAATCGCTGCTGAAGCCGCCGGCGGAAGTCCACTTCATGGACGTTTCGCCGATGCAGACCGTCTCTATCGCGGCCGCGCTGGTTCCGTTCCTGGAGCACGATGACGCGAACCGCGCACTGATGGGCGCCAACATGCAGCGTCAGGCCGTGCCGACCCTGCGTTCGCAGAAGCCGCTGGTCGGCACCGGCATCGAGCGCGCCGTGGCGCGTGACTCGGGTGTGACCGTGAACGCCCGTCGTGGTGGTGAGATCGTGCAGATCGACGCGGCCCGCATCGTGGTCAAGGTCAACGAGGAAGAGATCGTTGGCGCCACCGACGCCGGCGTGGACATCTACAACCTGGTCAAGTACACCCGGTCGAACCAGAACACCTGCATCAACCAGCGTCCGCTGGTCCAGGTGGGTGACGTCATCGCCCGCGGCGACGTGCTGGCCGACGGTCCGTCCACCGACATCGGCGAGCTGGCCCTGGGCCAGAACATGCTGATCGCGTTCATGCCGTGGAACGGCTACAACTTCGAAGACTCCATCCTGCTCTCCGAGCGCGTGGTGGAAGAGGATCGCTACACCACGATCCACATCGAAGAGCTGACCTGCGTCGCGCGTGACACCAAGCTGGGGCCGGAGGAAATCTCCGCCGACATCCCGAACGTCTCCGAGCAGGCGCTGAACCGCCTGGACGAGAGCGGCGTGGTGTACATCGGTGCAGAAGTGCGCGCTGGCGACATCCTGGTCGGCAAGGTCACCCCGAAGGGCGAAAGCCAGCTGACCCCGGAAGAGAAGCTGCTGCGCGCGATCTTCGGCGAGAAGGCTTCGGACGTTAAGGACAGCTCGCTGCGCGTTCCGCCGGGCATGGACGGCACCGTCATCGACGTGCAGGTCTTCACCCGCGACGGCATCGAGAAGGACAAGCGCGCGCGCCAGATCGAAGAGTCCGAAATCAAGCGCGTCAAGAAGGACTTCGATGACCAGTTCCGCATCCTGGAAGCGGCCATCTACATGCGTCTGCGTTCGCAGATCGTGGGCAAGGTGGTCAATGGTGGTGCTGGCCTGAAGAAGGGTGACGTGATCACCGACGCCTTCCTCGACGGCCTGAAGAAGTCTGACTGGTTCGCCCTGCGCATGAAGGACGAGGACGCCTCGGAAGCCATCGAGCGCGCCCAGAAGCAGATCCAGGCGCACGAGAAGGAATTCGAGCGTCGCTTCGCCGACAAGCGCGGCAAGATCACCGCGGGCGACGACCTCGCCCCAGGCGTGCTGAAGATGGTCAAGGTGTTCCTGGCGGTGAAGCGCCGCATCCAGCCGGGTGACAAGATGGCAGGCCGCCACGGCAACAAGGGTGTGGTGTCCAACGTGGTGCCGGTCGAGGACATGCCGTACATGGCCTCGGGCGAGACCGTGGACATCGTGCTGAACCCGCTGGGCGTGCCGTCGCGTATGAACATCGGCCAGATCCTGGAAGTGCACCTGGGCTGGGCCGCCAAGGGTCTGGGTCGCAAGATCCAGGCGATGCTGGAAGCCCAGGCGGCGGTCGCCGACCTGCGCAAGTTCCTGGACGACATCTACAACCACGACGACACCAACGTGGCCAACCGTGTCGACCTGTCGCAGTTCAGCGACGAGGAGCTGCTGCGCCTGGCCCGCAACCTGACCGACGGCGTGCCGATGGCCACCCCGGTGTTCGACGGCGCCACCGAAGCGGAAATCAAGCGCATGCTGGAACTGGCCGACCTGCCGAGCAGTGGCCAGACCCAGCTGTACGACGGCCGCACCGGTGAAGCCTTCGACCGCCATACCACCGTCGGTTACATGCACTACCTGAAGCTGAACCACCTGGTCGACGACAAGATGCACGCCCGTTCGACCGGTCCGTACTCGCTCGTCACCCAGCAGCCGCTGGGCGGCAAGGCGCAGTTCGGCGGCCAGCGCTTCGGTGAAATGGAAGTCTGGGCGCTGGAAGCCTACGGCGCGGCCTACACCCTGCAGGAAATGCTGACGGTGAAGTCCGATGACGTGCAGGGCCGCAACCAGATGTACAAGAACATCGTCGACGGCGAGCACGAGATGGTCGCCGGCATGCCGGAATCCTTCAACGTGCTCGTGAAGGAAATCCGCTCGCTGGCCATCAACATGGAACTGGAAGACAACTGATCCATGCCGGCGCGGCGGTCCGCCGCCGCGCCGCTGGCAGTGAACTGAAAGCCCATCGACACAGCATTCCTCCTTCTGGAGAACACCATGAAAGACCTGCTCAACCTCTTCAACCAGCAGCGCCAGACGCTGGACTTCGACGCGATCAAGATCGCGCTGGCCTCGCCGGACCTGATCCGTTCGTGGTCCTTCGGCGAAGTGAAGAAGCCGGAAACCATCAACTACCGTACCTTCAAGCCGGAACGCGACGGCCTGTTCTGCGCCGCCATCTTCGGCCCGGTGAAGGACTACGAGTGCCTGTGCGGCAAGTACAAGCGCATGAAGCACCGCGGCGTGGTCTGCGAAAAGTGCGGTACCGAAGTGACCCTGGCCAAGGTGCGCCGCGAGCGCATGGGCCACATCGACCTGGCCTCGCCGGTCGCGCACATCTGGTTCCTCAAGTCGCTGCCGTCGCGCATCGGCCTGATGCTGGACATGACCCTGCGCGACATCGAGCGCGTGCTGTACTTCGAAGCGTACGTGGTGACCGAGCCGGGCCTGACCGCCCTGGAGCGCCGCCAGCTGCTGACCGAGGAACAGTACCTGCAGGCGCGCCAGGAACACGGTGACGACTTCGACGCCGCCATGGGCGCCGAGGCCGTCTACGAACTGCTGCGCACGATCGACCTGCAGTCCGAGATGACCCGCCTGCGCGAGGAAATCGCCGCTACCGGTTCGGAAACCAAGCTCAAGCGCCTCACCAAGCGCATCAAGCTGATCGAAGCCTTCCTGGAATCGGGCAACCGTCCGGAATGGATGGTCATGACCGTGCTGCCGGTGCTGCCGCCGGACCTGCGTCCGCTGGTCCCGCTGGATGGCGGCCGCTTCGCGACCTCCGACCTGAACGACCTGTACCGCCGCGTCATCAACCGCAACAACCGCCTGCGCCGCCTGCTCGAACTGAGCGCGCCGGACATCATCGTGCGCAATGAAAAGCGCATGCTGCAGGAATCGGTCGATGCACTGCTGGACAACGGCCGCCGCGGTCGTGCCATCACCGGCACCAACAAGCGCCCGCTGAAGTCGCTGGCCGACATGATCAAGGGCAAGCAGGGCCGCTTCCGCCAGAACCTGCTCGGCAAGCGCGTCGACTACTCGGGCCGTTCGGTCATCGTGGTCGGCCCGTACCTGCGCCTGCACCAGTGCGGCCTGCCGAAGAAGATGGCGCTTGAGCTGTTCAAGCCGTTCGTCTTCGCCAAGCTGCAGCGTCGTGGCCTGGCCACCACCATCAAGGCTGCCAAGAAGCTGGTCGAGCGCGAAGAAGCCGAAGTCTGGGACATCCTGGAAGAGGTCATCCGCGAGCATCCGGTGATGCTGAACCGTGCGCCGACCCTGCACCGCCTGGGCATCCAGGCGTTCGAGCCGGTACTGATCGAGGGCAAGGCCATCCAGCTGCACCCGCTGGTCTGCACCGCGTTCAACGCCGACTTCGACGGTGACCAGATGGCCGTCCACGTGCCGCTCTCGCTGGAAGCCCAGCTGGAAGCGCGTGCGCTGATGATGTCGACCAACAACATCCTGTCGCCGGCCAACGGCGAGCCGATCATCGTGCCGTCGCAGGACGTCGTGCTGGGTCTGTACTACATGACCCGCTCGCTGGAGAACAAGAAGGGCGAGGGCATGGCCTTCGCCAACATCGCCGAAGTCAAGCGCGCCTACGACAACCGCGTGGTGGAACTGCACGCCAAGGTCAAGGTCCGCATCACCGAGGTGGTGACCGACGAAGACGGCAACAAGCAGAACAAGACCTCGATCGTGGACACCACGATCGGTCGCGCCCTGCTGGCTGAAATCCTGCCGGAAGGCCTGCCGTTCGCGCTGGCCAATGTCGAGCTGACCAAGAAGAACATCAGCCGCCTGATCAACTCCAGCTACCGCCAGCTCGGCCTGAAGGACACGGTCGTGTTCGCCGACAAGCTGATGTACACCGGCTTCGCCTATGCGACCCGCGCCGGCGTCTCGATCGGCATCGACGACATGCTGATCCCGGACGAGAAGAAGGGCATCCTCACCGAGGCCGAAGCCGAAGTGCTGGAAATCCAGGAGCAGTACCAGTCGGGCCTGGTCACCGCCGGCGAGCGCTACAACAAGGTGGTCGACATCTGGTCGCGCACCAACGAGCGCATCGCCAAGGCGATGATGGACACCATCGGTACCGAGAAGGTCGTCAATGCCAAGGGCGAGACCATCGACCAGAAGTCGATGAACTCGCTGTACATCATGGCCGACTCCGGTGCGCGTGGTTCGCAGGCGCAGATCCGTCAGCTGGCCGGCATGCGTGGCCTGATGGCCCGCCCGGACGGCTCGATCATCGAGACGCCCATCAAGGCGAACTTCCGCGAAGGCCTGAACGTGCAGGAGTACTTCAACTCCACCCACGGTGCCCGTAAGGGTCTGGCCGATACCGCGCTGAAGACCGCGAACTCGGGTTACCTGACCCGTCGCCTGGTCGACGTGGCGCAGGACGTGGTGATCACCGAAGTGGATTGCGGTACCACCGAAGGCCTGATCATGACCCCGATCGTGGAAGGCGGCGACGTGGTCGAGCCGCTGAAGGATCGCGTGCTGGGCCGCGTGGTTGCCGAGGACGTGTTCCTGCCGGGCAACGACGAAGATCCGATCGTCACCCGCAACACCCTGCTGGACGAAGCCTGGGTTGCCAAGCTGGAAGATGCCGGCGTGCAGACCATCAAGGTCCGCTCGACCATCTCCTGTGAATCGGCCTTCGGTGTCTGCTCGCGCTGCTACGGCCGCGACCTGGCGCGTGGCCACCTGGTCAACATCGGTGAAGCGGTCGGCGTCATCGCCGCCCAGTCCATCGGTGAGCCGGGTACCCAGCTGACCATGCGTACGTTCCACATCGGTGGTGCGGCGTCGCGAGCTGCTGCGGTCGACAACATCACCGTCAAGACCACCGGCTCGGTCAAGTTCAGCAACCTCAAGTCCGTGGAGCACGCCAACGGCTCGCTGGTGGCGGTGTCGCGCTCGGGCGAAATCTCGGTGCTCGATGCGCACGGCCGTGAGCGTGAGCGTTACAAGCTGCCGTACGGTGCGACCATCACGTCCAAGGACGGTGATGCGATCAAGGCTGGCCAGACCGTGGCCAACTGGGATCCGCATAACCACCCGATCGTGTCGGAAGTGGCCGGCTTCATCCGCTTCATCGACTTCGTCGACGGCGTCACCGTCATCGAGAAGACCGACGAGCTGACCGGCCTGGCCTCGCGCGAAATCACCGATCCGAAGCGTCGTGGTACCCAGGCCAAGGACCTGCGCCCGATCGTGCGCATCGTCGACGCCAAGGGCAACGACCTGTCGATCCCGGGCACCGACCTGCCGGCGCAGTACCTGCTGCCGCCGCGTTCGATCGTCAACCTGCAGGACGGCGCCCCGGTGGGCGTGGGCGACGTCGTCGCCAAGATCCCGCAGGAAGCGTCGAAGACCCGCGACATCACCGGTGGTCTGCCGCGCGTGGCCGACCTGTTCGAAGCGCGCAAGCCGAAGGATCCGGCGGTGCTGGCCGAGCGTTCGGGCATCATCAGCTTCGGCAAGGACACCAAGGGCAAGCAGCGCCTGATCATCAAGGACACTGATGGTTCGGAGCACGAAGAGCTGATCCCGAAGTACCGCCAGGTCATCGTGTTCGAAGGCGAGCATGTCACCAAGGGTGAAACCATCGTGGACGGCGAGCCGAGCCCGCAGGACATCCTGCGCCTGCTGGGTGTCGAGCCGCTGGCTGCCTACCTGGTCAAGGAAATCCAGGACGTGTACCGCCTGCAGGGCGTGAAGATCAACGACAAGCACATCGAGGTGATCACCCGCCAGATGCTGCGCAAGGTCGAGATCACCGACCAGGGCAGCAGCAAGTTCCTGAACGGCGAACAGGTGGAGCGCCAGCGCGTTATCGAGGAGAATGCGCGCCTGTCGACCCGCAACGAACTGCCGGCGCGCTTCGATCCGGTTCTGCTGGGTATCACCAAGGCCTCGCTGGCGACCGAATCGTTCATCTCGGCGGCCTCCTTCCAGGAGACCACCCGAGTGCTGACCGAGGCTGCCGTCCGCGGTACCAAGGACAACCTGCGTGGCCTGAAGGAAAACGTCATCGTCGGCCGCCTGATTCCGGCCGGTACCGGCCTGTCCTACCACAGCAGCCGCCGTCGCGGCGCTTCCGGTCTCACCGACTCGGAAATGCAGACCCTGGCCGGCACCCCGGCTGCGGTCGAGTCCCCGGTGGTTGAAGCCGAAGCTGAACAGGCCTCGGGCGAAGAATGAGGTATCCGGTCCGGCCGCAAGGCCGGACCACCCCGTCGGTCCATCGATGGGATTGGGAAAGGGCAGGGGAGATCGTCCGCGATCGACCCAGCCAACCTGAACGGGGTACATGGAGGCCCCCCAGTAACGTCCCGGGATCAGGGACGGGCTTGACAGGAGGCGTTTGACTGCTTTCCTTGCAGGTTGCTACAATCGTCTGTCTCAGCAGGCCAAAATTTCGGCCTGCTTTAACATTTCCGCATCTCTGGCCGGATTTTCCGGCCACCAATCAGAAGAACCTACTGATGGCGACGATCAACCAGCTGGTCCGCAAGCCGCGGCAAGCGACCACCTACAAGAGTGCCTCGCCGGCGCTCGACAAGTGCCCGCAGCGCCGTGGCGTCTGCACCCGTGTCTACACCACCACTCCGAAGAAGCCGAACTCGGCTCTGCGCAAGGTTGCCAAGGTCCGCCTGACCAACCAGGAAGAAGTGATTTCCTACATCGGTGGTGAAGGCCACAACCTGCAGGAGCACTCCGTGGTCCTGATCCGCGGCGGTCGCGTCAAGGACCTGCCGGGTGTGCGTTACCACACCGTTCGTGGCTCGCTCGACGCCGCCGGCGTTGCCAAGCGTCGCCAGGCCCGTTCCAAGTACGGCGCCAAGCGTCCGAAGGCATAAGGAGAGAGCACTATGTCGCGTAAGGGTAATACTCCGCAGCGTTCCGTCCTGCCCGATCCGAAGCACGGAAGCGAAACCATCGCCCGTTTCATCAACATGGTCATGCAGAGCGGCAAGAAGTCCGTCGCCGAAAAGATCGTGTACGGCGCCATGGACGTGATCACCGAGAAGAACAGCAGCGCCAACGCCATTGAACTGGTGCAGAAGGCTCTGGACAACGTCGCTCCGGCGGTCGAAGTCAAGTCGCGCCGCGTCGGTGGTGCCACCTACCAGGTGCCGGTCGAAGTGCGTTCGTCGCGCAAGATGGCCCTGGCCATGCGCTGGTTGATCGACTCCGCGCGCAAGCGTGGTGAGAACACCATGCCGAAGAAGCTGGCTGCTGAACTGATCGACGCCTCGGAAAACCGCGGCGGCGCCATCAAGAAGCGCGAAGAAACCCACCGCATGGCCGAAGCCAACAAGGCATTCGCCCACTACCGCTGGTGAGTTTGACGGCCTTGTAAAACAGGCAGGGCAGCACCACTTCGGTGCGTGCTGCCTCGCGGTCCCAGAAGGACTGCGCCAATCCGAAGGCCGCCGAAAGGCGGCGTTCGGCCATCCGAAATCCAAGAAATCTGAGAGGCTCCCGTGGCCCGTTCCACTCCCATCGAGCGTTACCGTAACTTCGGCATCATGGCTCACATCGATGCCGGCAAGACCACCACGTCCGAGCGCATCCTGTTCTACACCGGCAAGAGCCACAAGATCGGTGAAGTGCACGACGGCGCCGCCACCATGGACTGGATGGAGCAGGAGCAGGAGCGTGGCATCACGATCCAGTCCGCTGCCACCACCGCGTTCTGGAAGGGCATGGACAAGTCCCTGCCGGAGCACCGCTTCAACATCATCGACACCCCCGGGCACGTCGACTTCACCATCGAAGTGGAGCGTTCGCTGCGCGTGCTCGACGGTGCCGTCTTCGTCCTGTGCGCCGTCGGTGGCGTGCAGCCGCAGTCGGAAACCGTGTGGCGCCAGGCCAACAAGTACCACGTGCCGCGCATCGCGTTCGTCAACAAGATGGACCGCACCGGTGCCAACTTCCAGAAGGTCGTCGGCCAGCTGAAGGCCAAGCTGGGTGCGGTTGCCGTGCCGATGCAGCTGCCGATCGGCGCTGAAGACAACTTCAAGGGCGTCGTCGACCTGCTGAAGATGAAGGCCATCCACTGGGATGAAGCTTCGCAGGGCATGAAGTTCGAATACAGCGACATCCCGGCCGAACTGCAGGGGCCGGCGGAAGAAGCTCGCCAGTTCATGGTCGAGACCGCTGCCGAAGCCAGCGAAGAGCTGATGGAAAAGTACCTGGGCGGCGAAGAGCTGGCCGAGGCTGAAATCATCAACGCGCTGCGTACCCGCACCCTGGCCACCGAAATCGTGCCGATGTACTGCGGCTCGGCCTTCAAGAACAAGGGCGTGCAGGCCATGCTGGACGGCGTGATCCAGCTGCTGCCGTCGCCGGTCGACGTGCCGGACGTGAAGGGCGTGGACGTTGACGACGACACCGTCGAAATGACCCGCAAGTCGGACGACAAGGCTCCGTTCTCGTCGCTGGCCTTCAAGATCATCACCGACCCGTTCGTCGGCGCGCTGACCTTCTTCCGTGTCTACTCGGGCACCCTGAACGGTGGCGACACCGTGCTGAACTCGGTGAAGGGCAAGAAGGAGCGCATCGGCCGCATCCTGCAGATGCACTCGAACAACCGCGAGGAAATCAAGGAAGTTCTGGCTGGTGACATCGCCGCTGCCGTGGGTCTGAAGGACACCACCACCGGTGACACCCTGTGCGCCGTGGACGCCCCGATCATCCTGGAGCGCATGACGTTCCCGGAGCCGGTGATCTCGATGGCCGTCGAGCCGAAGACCAAGTCGGACCAGGAAAAGATGGGCCTGGCCCTGGGCCGCCTGGCGCAGGAAGATCCGTCGTTCCGCGTCAAGACCGACGAAGAATCCGGCCAGACCATCATCTCGGGCATGGGCGAGCTGCACCTGGACATCATCGTTGACCGCCTGAAGCGCGAGTTCAACGTTGAAGCCAACGTCGGTGCGCCGCAGGTGGCCTACCGCGAAACCATCACCCTGGCTGACGTCAAGTCGGACTACAAGCACGCCAAGCAGTCCGGTGGTAAGGGTCAGTACGGTCACGTCGTGATCGAACTGTCGCCGATCACTGCTGCCGACCGTGCCGATCCGAAGATCGCTCCGATGATCAAGGACGACTTCCTGTTCATCAACGACATCACCGGCGGCGTGATCCCGAAGGAATTCATCCCGTCGGTCGAGAAGGGCCTGCGCGAAACCATCACCAGCGGCCCGCTGGCTGGCTTCCCGGTCGTGGACGTCAAGGTGAAGCTGGTGTTCGGTTCGTACCACGACGTCGACTCCTCGGAAATGGCGTTCAAGCTGGCTTCGTCGATGGCCTTCAAGCAGGGCTTCGCCAAGGCCAAGCCGGTGCTGCTGGAGCCGATCATGAAGGTCGAGATCGTGACCCCGGAGGATTACCAGGGTGACGTGATGGGCGACGTCAGCCGTCGTCGCGGCGTGCTGCAGGGCTCCGACACCACCGGTGACGGTTCGGCCAGCATCATCAACGCGATGATCCCGCTGGGTGAAATGTTCGGCTACGCCACTGCACTGCGTTCGCAGACCCAGGGCCGCGCCACTTTCACCATGGAATTCGATCACTACGAGCCGGCTCCGACCAACATCGCCGAAGCCGTCATGAAGAAGGGCTGAGCCTCGCTCAGCCTCTCTTGAAACCACTTACGAACAATCAAGGTATAGAACAATGGCAAAGGGTAAGTTCGAACGCACCAAGCCGCACGTCAACGTCGGCACCATCGGTCACGTCGACCACGGCAAGACCACGCTGACCGCCGCACTGACCAAGATCGGTGCCGAGCGCTTCGGTGGCGAGTTCAAGGACTACTCCTCGATCGACGCCGCGCCGGAAGAAAAGGCGCGTGGCATCACGATCTCGACCGCGCACGTCGAATACGAATCCCCGACCCGTCACTACGCCCACGTTGACTGCCCGGGCCACGCTGACTACGTCAAGAACATGATCACCGGTGCCGCCCAGATGGACGGCGCGATCCTGGTGTGCTCGGCCGCTGACGGCCCGATGCCGCAGACCCGTGAGCACATCCTGCTGTCGCGCCAGGTCGGCGTGCCGTACATCGTCGTGTTCCTGAACAAGGCCGACATGGTGGACGACGCCGAGCTGCTCGAGCTGGTCGAGATGGAAGTGCGCGAGCTGCTGAGCAAGTACGAGTTCCCGGGCGACGACACCCCGATCATCGCCGGTTCGGCCCGTCTGGCGCTGGAAGGCGACCAGAGCGAGATCGGCGTGCCGGCCATCCTGAAGCTGGTCGACGCGCTGGACAGCTGGATTCCGGAGCCGGAGCGTGCGATCGACAAGCCGTTCCTGATGCCGGTGGAAGACGTGTTCTCGATCTCGGGCCGCGGCACCGTGGTGACCGGTCGTATCGAGCGCGGCGTGATCAAGGTTGGCGACGAAATCGAAATCGTCGGCATCCGTCCGGTGCAGAAGACCACCGTGACCGGCGTTGAAATGTTCCGCAAGCTGCTGGACCAGGGTCAGGCAGGCGACAACGCTGGCCTGCTGCTGCGCGGCACCAAGCGTGACGACGTCGAGCGTGGCCAGGTGCTGGCCAAGCCGGGCACGATCAAGCCGCACACCAAGTTCGAAGGCGAAGTGTACGTCCTGTCGAAGGATGAGGGCGGTCGCCACACCCCGTTCTTCAACGGCTACCGTCCGCAGTTCTACTTCCGCACCACCGACATCACCGGCGCCGCCAAGCTGCCGGAAGGCGTCGAAATGGTGATGCCGGGTGACAACGTCAAGATGGAAGTCACCCTGATCAATCCGGTGGCCATGGACGAAGGTCTGCGCTTCGCCATCCGCGAAGGCGGCCGTACCGTCGGCGCCGGCGTGGTCTCGAAGATCATCGAGTAATCTGGTAGTATCAGCGCCCCGATGTTGCCTGGGTAGGGCATCGGGGCGTATCAAATGGGAAAGCAGGCACAGGATGTGCCTTGTGTTCCCCGGACCAGGAAGGGTCAATGCCATTCAGGCGGCGTCAACAGGCGACTGTTGACAGCTGCCTTGCGTGCCATTATGCTTCTACGTCTGGGCAGGCCGGGTAACTGGTCTGCCTACGTTTTTGAGGTCCATGGATTGACCTTGGCGGCCTGCAGGACTGCGGGCCGTCCGTATTCAGGAATTTCATGGGACAAAGCAACCCAGAGGCTTTGTCTGTCGCTCTTTTAACGAAGGAACCTACCGCCATGGCGGACCAAAAGATCCGGATCCGGCTGAAAGCGTTCGATCATCGTCTGATCGACCGTTCGGCCAGCGAGATCGTTGAAACGGCAAAGCGGACCGGCGCGCAAGTGCGTGGCCCGATCCCGCTGCCGACCAAGATCGAGCGTTACACCGTTCTCGTTTCCCCGCACGTCGACAAGGACGCGCGTGACCAGTACGAGACCCGCACGCACAAGCGCGTGCTCGATATCGTTGACCCGAATGACAAGACCGTGGACGCGCTGATGAAGCTCGAACTGGCTGCCGGCGTCGACGTTCAGATCAAGCTGACCTGAGGACTACGACCATGACGAAGAAGTATTCGTTGGGCTTCGTGGGCCGCAAGGCCGGCATGAGCCGCGTGTTCACTGAAGATGGCCGCTCCATCCCGGTGACCCTGATCGAAGCAACCCCGAACCGCATCGCGCAGATCAAGACCGTCGAAACCGACGGCTACAGCGCCGTGCAGGTGACCGTCGGCGCGCGTCGCGCTGCCCTGGTCAACAAGCCGGAAGCCGGCCACTTCGCCAAGGCGAAGGTGGAAGCGGGTCGTGGCCTGTGGGAATTCCGCGTTGAAGACGCGCAGCTCGGCGATTTCGCCGTTGGCGGCGAAGTCAAGGCGGACATCTTCGAAGTCGGCCAGATCGTCGACGTCCAGGGTGTCACCAAGGGTAAGGGCTTCCAGGGCACCATCAAGCGCCACAACTTCCGTATGGGCGATGCAACCCACGGTAACTCGCTGTCGCATCGCGCGCCGGGTTCGCTGGGTCAGCGCCAGACCCCGGGTCGCGTTTTCCCGGGCAAGAAGATGTCGGGCCACATGGGCGCGGTGCAGCAGAGCACCCAGAACCTGGAAGTGGTCAAGGTCGACGTCGAGCGCGGTCTGATCGCGGTTCGCGGCGCCGTTCCGGGCGCGGCGGGTGGCGATGTGATCGTCCGTCCGGCGAGCAAGGCATAAGGAGAGATGACGATGGAACTCGTTATCACGGGTAGCAACAACAAGGTCTCGGTCTCCGAAGCCGTGTTCGGTCGCGATTTCAGCGAAGATCTGGTCCACCAGGTCGTCGTTGCTTACCGCAACGCCGGTCGCGCCGGCACCAAGGCACAGAAGACTCGCTCCGAAGTGGCTGGTACCACCAAGAAGTCGAAGAAGCAGAAGGGCGGCGGCGCGCGTCATGGCGCACTGACGGCTCCGATCTTCGTCGGCGGCGGTGTCACCTTCGCGGCCAAGCCGCGCAGCTTCGAGCAGAAGGTCAATCGCAAGCAGTACCGTGCCGCCATGTGCGCGATCCTGTCCGAGCTGAACCGTCAGGGCCGTCTGACCATCGTGGAGGCCTTCGACGTCGAAGCCACCAGCACGAAGGGTCTGATCGCCAAGCTGGCCGGCCTGGAAGTGGGCAAGCGCCCGCTGATCGTCACCGAGGAAGCGTCCGAGCACCTGTACCTGTCCGCCCGCAATCTGCCGTACGTGCAGGTGCGTGATGTGCAGGGTCTGGACCCGGTCTCGCTGGTGGGTGCCGACACGGTCGTCATCACCGCTGACGCGGTCAAGAAGGTCGAGGAGTGGCTGGCATGAACAGCAACGAAAAAATCTTCAGCGTGCTGCGTGCCCCGCGTGTCTCGGAAAAGACCGCGCGCCTGCAGGAACTCTCCAATCAGTATGTCTTCGAAGTTTCGAACGAAGCCACCAAGGCCGATGTAAAGGCCGCGGTTGAGCAGCTGTTCGACGTCAAGGTCGAAGCCGTCAACGTGGTCAACGTCAAGGGCAAGAACAAGTCCTTCCGTAACCGTGCTGGCCGCCGCGGCGATTGGCGCAAGGCGTACGTTCGCCTGGCCGACGGCCAGTCGATCGATGTAACGGCCAAGGCCTGAGGTACATCCCATGCCATTGATGAAATTCAAGCCCACCTCCCCCGGCCGCCGTTCGGCCGTGCGCGTGGTCACCCCCGACCTGCACAAGGGTGCTCCGCACGCCGCGCTGGTCGAGTCGCAGAGCCGCTCGGGTGGTCGTAACCACCACGGTCGCATCACCGTGCGTCACGTCGGTGGTGGTGCCAAGCAGCACTACCGCATCATCGACTTCAAGCGCAACAAGCTGGGCATCCCGGCGCGCGTGGAACGCATCGAATACGATCCGAACCGCACCGCCCACATCGCTCTGCTGTGCTACGTCGACGGTGAGCGTCGCTACATCATCGCCCCGAAGGGCCTGAAGGCTGGTGATCAGGTGATCGCTGGTTCGGACGCCCCGATCAAGGCCGGCAACACCCTGCCGCTGCGCAACATCCCGGTCGGTACCACCATCCACTGCATCGAGCTGAAGCCGGGCAAGGGCGCTCAGATCGCTCGCGCCGCTGGTGCGGCCGTGCAGCTGGTGGCTCGTGAGGGCATCTACGCCACCCTGCGCCTGCGCTCGGGTGAAATGCGCAAGGTTCCGGTCGAGTGCTGCGCCACCATCGGCGAAGTCGGCAACGACGAGCACAGCCTGGAAAAGCTGGGCAAGGCCGGTGCCAAGCGTTGGCGCGGCGTCCGCCCGACCGTTCGTGGTGCTGCCATGAACCCGGTTGACCACCCGCACGGTGGTGGTGAGGCCAAGGCCGGCCAGGGTAACCCGCATCCGGTCACCCCGTGGGGTGTCCCGACCAAGGGTTACAAGACGCGCCATAACAAGCGCACTCAGCAGTTCATCGTCCGCGATCGTAGGGGCTAATCGACCATGGCACGTTCACTCAAGAAGGGCCCGTTCGTCGATCACCACCTCGTCAAGAAGGTGGAGGCCGCTGCGGGCAGCAAGAAGCCGATCAAGACCTGGTCGCGCCGTTCGATGATCCTGCCTGACATGGTAGGCATCACCATTGCCGTGCATAACGGCAAGAACCACATCCCGGTTCTCGTCAACGAGAACATGGTCGGCCACAAGCTCGGCGAATTTGCCATCACCCGGACCTTCAAGGGTCACGGTGGTGACAAGAAGTCGGGCAAGTAAGGAGAGATGACAATGGAAGCGAAAGCCATCCTGCGCACTGCGCGCATCTCCCCGCAGAAGGCTCGTCTGGTCGCTGACCAGGTGCGCGGTCTGCCGGCCGAACGTGCGGTCAACCTGCTGAAGTTCTCGGACAAGAAGGCTGCCCACCTGATCAAGAAGGTGGTGGAGTCGGCAATTGCCAACGCCGAGAACAACCAGGGCGCCGACGTCGACGAGCTGAAGGTTCAGACCATCATGGTTGATGAAGGTCCGACCCTGAAGCGTTTCATGGCGCGGGCGAAAGGCCGCGGTACCCGCATCCTCAAGCGCACCAGCCACATTACTGTGGTTGTGGGCGCCGCCAAGTAAGCGGATAAGGAAAAGACCATGGGTCATAAAGTTCATCCGATTGGTATCCGCCTCGGCATTTCCAAGGACTGGAACTCCAAGTGGTACGCCAACAAGGCCGAGTTCGCCGGTTACCTGGCAGCCGACCTGAAAGTGCGCGACATGCTGCGCAAGAAGCTGGCTCAGGCCGGCATCAGCAAGATCCTGATCGAGCGTCCGGCCAAGACCGCTCGCGTGACGATCCACACCGCCCGTCCGGGCGTGGTGATCGGCAAGCGCGGTGAGGACATCGAGAAGCTGCGCAAGGAAGTGAGCGAGATGATGGGCGTCCCGGCGCACATCAACGTCACCGAAGTGCGCAAGCCGGAACTGGACGCGCAGCTCGTTGCCGAGTCGATCGCCCAGCAGCTGGAGCGTCGCATCATGTTCCGCCGTGCAATGAAGCGCTCGGTCGGCAACGCGATGCGCCTGGGTGCCCTGGGCATCAAGGTCAACGTCGGTGGCCGCCTCAACGGTGCAGAAATCGCCCGTTCGGAGTGGTACCGCGAGGGCCGCGTGCCGCTGCACACCCTGCGTGCCGACATCGACTATGGCTTCGCTGAAGCCAAGACGACCTACGGCATCATCGGCATCAAGGTCTGGATCTACAAGGGCGAGGTCTTCGATTTCTCCCAGGTTGGCCAGGAAAAGCAGGACGACACCCCGTCGCGCAACGATCGTCACGATCGCGGCGACCGCGGTGACCGTCAGCGCCCGGCCCGTGAAGCGAGGTAACGACAATGTTGCAACCCAAGCGAACCAAGTACCGCAAGGTACACAAGGGCCGTAACGATGGCCTGAGCTGGAGCGCCAACGCTGTCAGCTTCGGCGAATACGGCCTGAAGGCAACCGCACACGGTCAGCTGACCGCGCGCCAGATCGAAGCGGCCCGCCGCTCGATCAGCCGCTACGTCAAGCGCGGCGGCAAGATGTGGATCCGCGTGTTCCCCGACAAGCCCATCACCAAGAAGCCCATCGAAGTCCGAATGGGTTCGGGTAAGGGTAACGTGGAATACTGGGTGGCCCAGATCCAGCCCGGCCGCATGATCTATGAAATCGAGGGTGTTTCCGAGGAAGTGGCTCGCGAGGCGTTCCGCCTGGCCGCCGCCAAGCTCTCGGTCACCACCACTTTCGTGACCCGTACGGTGCGCTGATGGATATCAAAACTCTCCGTGAAAAGTCGGCTGACGAACTCAAGGCCCACCTGATCGACCTGCGTAAGGAACAGTTCTCTGTCCGTATGCAGCAGGTCACCGGCCAGCTGCCGAAGACCCACGACATTCGCCGGGTCCGTCGCGAGATTGCTCGCGTCAAGACCCTGCTCGGCAGCACGAAGTAAGGATGGCCGCTATGAGCGACAATACTGAAAAGAAGACGCTGCGCACGGTCGAAGGCCGTGTCGTCAGCAACAAGATGGACAAGACGGTTACCGTCCTGGTTGAGCGTCAGGTCAAGCACGCGCTGTACGGCAAGTACATCAAGCGCTCGACCAAGCTGCACGCCCACGATGCCGACAACGCCTGCAAGGAAGGCGACGTCGTCCGCGTGACCGAGATTGCTCCGATGTCCAAGACCAAGAACTGGCGCGTGGTGGAAGTCATCACGCGTGCGGCTGAATAAGGAGTCTGAATCATGATCCAGATGCAGAGCTACCTTGACGTCGCGGACAATTCGGGTGCCAAGCAGGTGATGTGCTTCAAGGTGCTGGGTGGTTCCAAGCGCCGTTACGCCGGTATCGGCGACATCATCAAGGTCACCGTGAAGGATGCGATTCCGCGCGGCAAGGTCAAGAAGGGTGAAGTGTATGACGCCGTCGTGGTGCGTACCCGCAAGGGTGTGCGTCGCGCCGACGGTTCGCTGATCCGCTTCGACGGCAACGCTGCCGTCCTGCTGAACAACAAGCAGGAGCCGATCGGTACCCGTATCTTCGGGCCGGTGACCCGTGAACTTCGTTCGGAGAAGTTCATGAAGATCGTCTCGCTCGCTCCCGAAGTGCTGTGAGCGACAGGAGATAATCATGGCTAACCGTATCAAGAAGGGCGACCAGGTTGTCGTCAACGCTGGCAAGGACAAGGGCAAGCAGGGCGAAGTCGTCCGCGT
Organism: Stenotrophomonas sp. GD03777; assembly: GCF_029842485.1. Lineage (NCBI taxonomy): Bacteria > Pseudomonadati > Pseudomonadota > Gammaproteobacteria > Lysobacterales > Lysobacteraceae > Stenotrophomonas > Stenotrophomonas sp. GD03777. Next base: position 29,863 of record NZ_JAOCGL010000008.1, on the reverse strand, counting down.
CGACGGCGACCGCGTGGTCGTCGCCAACGTGAACATCGTCAAGCGCCACACCAAGCCGAACCCGCAGGCAGGTGTTGCCGGCGGCGTGGTCGAGCGCGAAGCTTCGATCCATATCTCCAACGTGAACGTGCTGAACCCGGCTTCGGGCAAGGGCGAACGCGTTGGCTTCAAGGTGCTGGAGGATGGACGCAAACTGCGTGTGTTCCGCTCCAGCGGTGAGGCGCTCGACGCCTGAGGAATGTGAAGATGACTTCCCGTCTCGAAAAGATCTACAAGGAAGAAGTGGTGCCGGCGCTGATGAAGCAGTTCGGCTACACCAATCCGATGGAAGTACCGAAGCTCGTCAAGGTCACCCTGAACATGGGTGTCGGCGAGGCTGCCACCAACAAGAAGATCCTGGAAAACGCCGTCGCGGACATGACCAAGATTTCCGGCCAGAAGCCGGTTGTCACCAAGTCGCGTATCTCGGTTGCGTCGTTCAAGATCCGTGATGGTTGGCCGATCGGCTGCAAGACCACGCTGCGTCGCCACAAGATGTACGAGTTCCTGGACCGCCTGATCAACATCTCGCTGCCGCGCGTGCGCGACTTCCGTGGTGTTTCCGGTCGTTCCTTCGACGGCCGCGGCAACTTCAACATGGGTGTGAAGGAACAGATCATCTTCCCGGAAATCGACTTCGACGCCGTCGACGCGATCCGCGGTATGGATATCGCCATCACCACCACTGCGAAGACCGACGCGGAAGCGAAGGCGCTGCTGGCAGCGTTCAAGTTCCCGTTCCGTAACTGATCTGTCGAGGAAACCGAAATGGCAAAGACCTCCATGGTCAACCGCGACATCAAGCGGGAAAAGCTGGCCAAGAAGTACGCTGAGAAGCGTGCGGCTCTGAAGAAGATCGTGTCCTCCGTGGACGCGACCTACGAAGAGAAAATCGACGCCGCAACCAAGCTGGCCAAGCTGCCGCGCGATTCGTCGCCGAGCCGCCAGCGCAACCGTTGCGAGCTGTCGGGTCGTCCGCGTGGCGTGTACAGCAAGTTCGGCCTCGGCCGCAACAAGCTGCGCGAAGCCACCATGCGTGGCGACGTCCCGGGCCTGCGCAAGGCCAGCTGGTAATCCCAGCCGGCCCTGCGATCAGGAGTCCCCTCGGGGGCTTCTGAACCGGGGGAGGGAGGCGTTCAGCTTCCTTTCTGCGAAAAAACCCGAAGAGCCCGGCGCAAGTCGGGCTCTTTTGGCGTATACTCCCGCGTCTTGCCCTGCGCAAACGGGGTTGTAGGAGTGGGCCCCGGCCCGCTGCATCAAGGGACCTGGCCCGTTTCCAGGAGACAACAGATTTTCGCGAAAGCGGATATCGGTGCACTCAAAGGTACTCATATGAGCATGACTGATCCCATCGCCGACCTGCTGGTCCGCATCAAGAATGCGGCTGCGGTTGGCAAGCAGACGGTGAAAGCCCCGTCGTCCAAGATCAAGGTTGCGATCGCCCAGGTCCTGAAGGACGAGGGTTACATCACCGACCTGCGCGTGACCCAGCTGGAAAACAACAAGGCCGAGCTGGAAATCGTGCTGAAGTATTTCGAAGGCAAGCCGGTCATCGCGACCCTGAAGCGCTTCTCGCGTTCGGGCCTGCGCCAGTACCGCGGCAAGAGCGAGCTGCCGAAGGTCATGAATGGCCTGGGCATCTCCATCATTTCCACCTCCAAGGGCATCATGACTGATGCGCAGGCGCGCCAGCTGGGCGTCGGCGGCGAAGTCCTGTGCTTCGTGGCCTAAGGCGAAAGGAGTAGAACTATGTCCCGCGTAGCCAAGAAGCCCGTCACCCTGGGTAAGGTCGAACTGAACGTCCAGTCGGAAAGTGTCACCGTCAAGGGCCCGAAGGGCACCCTGTCGCTGGTCAAGCCGGCCGGTATTGCCATCAACGTCGACAGCGGCGTTGCCACCCTGAGCACCGAGAGCGCCGACCTGGTCGCGCTGACCGGTACCGTGCGCGCGATCCTGGCCAACATGGTCAAGGGCGTGTCCGAAGGCTTCGAGCGCAAGCTGGAGCTGGTCGGCGTGGGTTACCGTGCTGCCATGCAGGGCAAGGATCTGAGCCTGTCGCTCGGTTTCTCGCATCCGGTCGTGTTCGTGGCGCCGGAAGGCATCACCATTTCCACCCCGACCCAGACCGAGATCCTGGTCCAGGGCGCTGACAAGCAGGTCGTCGGTGAAGTCGCCGCCAAGATCCGTGCGTTCCGCAAGCCGGAGCCGTACAAGGGCAAGGGCGTGAAGTACTCCGACGAAGTCATCATCCGTAAGGAAGCCAAGAAGGCCTAATTAGGCGCTTCCGCTTTCAAGGAAAAAACATCATGAACAAGAACATCGCCCGCCTGCGTCGCGCCAAGTCGACCCGCGCCCACATCCGTGAGCTCGGCGTCGCCCGCCTGTCGGTGCTGCGCACCGGCCAGCACCTGTACGCCCAGGTCTTCACCGCTGACGGTTCGAAGGTGCTGGCTGCCGCCAACACCACCCAGACCGACGTCAAGGAAGGCCTGAAGAACGGCAAGAACGCCGATGCCGCTGCCAAGGTCGGCCGCATCGTTGCCGAGCGCGCCAAGGCCGCCGGCATCGAGAAGGTTGCCTTCGATCGTTCGGGCTACCGCTACCACGGCCGCATCAAGGCCTTGGCAGAAGCCGCCCGCGAAGCCGGCCTGCAGTTCTAAGGGACAAGGGCAGGGGGCCGATGGCCTCCTGCCTGCCTGCTCGCCAGCCTGAGTGAGGCTGGACGGCGCCGCTCTTCTGCAGCGGTCCACCGGAACAACGCGTCACTCCACAACCATAAGCGGCCTCGAGCCGTACATACCCAAACAACCAAGGAATCAACATGGCAGAAGAGCGTCAGCAGCGGGGTCGCGATCGCGACCGTAACCGCGAAGAGAAGATCGACGACGGCATGATCGAAAAGCTGGTCGCGGTCAACCGCGTCAGCAAGACCGTCAAGGGTGGCCGCCAGTTCACCTTCACCGCCCTGACCGTGGTCGGCGACGGCGAAGGCAAGGTCGGTTTCGGTTATGGCAAGGCCCGCGAAGTGCCGGTCGCCATCCAGAAGTCGATGGAACAGGCCCGCAAGAACCTGGTCAGCGTTGACCTGAACAACGGCACCCTGTGGCACACCATCAAGGATGGTCACGGCGCAGCCCGCGTGTTCATGCAGCCGGCTTCGGAAGGTACTGGCGTCATCGCCGGCGGTGCGATGCGCGCCGTGCTGGAAGCCGTTGGCGTGAAGAACGTGCTGGCCAAGGCCACCGGTTCGCGCAACCCGATCAATCTGGTGCGCGCCACCGTGAAGGGCCTGACTGCTGCGCAGTCGCCGGCCCGCATCGCGGCCAAGCGTGGCAAGAAGGTGGAGGAACTCAACCATGGCTAATGAGTCCAACAAGACTGTGAAGGTCCGCCTGGTGCGTGGCCTGCGTGGCACCCAGTCGCGTCACCGCCTGTCGGTGCGTGCCCTGGGCCTGAACAAGCTCAACGATGTGCGTGAACTGAAGGACAGCCCGCAGGTGCGCGGCCTGATCAACAAGGTTCAGTACCTCGTCCAGGTTGAGGAGTAATCGACCATGACTCTGCGTCTCAATGAACTGAGCCCGGCACCGGGCGCCCGCACCGAGCGCACCCGCGTCGGCCGCGGTATCGGCTCGGGCCTGGGCAAGACTGCCGGCCGCGGCCACAAGGGTTCGTTCGCCCGCAAGGGTGGCGGCAAGATCAAGGCTGGCTTCGAAGGCGGCCAGACCCCCATGCAGCGTCGTCTGCCGAAGATCGGCTTCCGTTCGCCGATCGCCAAGGACACCGCTGAAGTGCTGCTGTACGCGCTGGACAAGCTGCCGGCCGGTGAGATCGACTTCGCCGCCCTGCGTGCTGCCAAGCTGGTCCCGAGCACTGCCAAGAAGGCCAAGGTCGTCGTCAAGGGCGAAGTGACCAAGGCGTTCACCCTGAAGGGTATTGCTGCCACGGCTGGTGCCAAGGCTGCGATCGAAGCTGCCGGCGGCAGCGTAACGGAGTAAGAAAATCATGGCGCAAGCTGGCATCGGTAACCTCGCGGGCGGAATGGGCAAGTTCACTGAACTTCGCCAACGTTTGCTGTTCGTCGTCGGGGCTTTGATCGTCTATCGCATCGGCTGCTACGTGCCGGTGCCGGGCGTCAATCCCGATGCCATGCTTGCCATGATGCAACAGCAGGGCGGCGGCATCGTGGACATGTTCAACATGTTCTCGGGCGGCGCCCTGCACCGTTTCAGCATCTTTGCGCTGAACGTGATGCCGTACATCTCGGCATCGATCGTGATGCAGCTGGCCGTGCACATCTTCCCCGCCCTGAAGGCGATGCAGAAGGAAGGTGAGTCCGGCCGCCGCAAGATCACCCAGTATTCGCGCATCGGCGCCGTGCTGCTGGCAGTGGTGCAGGGCGGTTCGATCGCGCTGGCCCTGCAGGGCCAGGTTTCGCCGTCGGGCGCTCCGGTCGTGTACGCCCCCGGCATGGGCTTCGTGCTCACCGCGGTGGTCGCACTGACTGCCGGCACCATGTTCCTGATGTGGGTCGGTGAGCAGGTCACCGAACGCGGTATCGGCAACGGCGTGTCGCTGATCATCTTCGCCGGTATCGTCGCCGGTCTGCCGGGTGCGGTCATCCACACCTTCGACGCCTACCGCGACGGCAACATCCAGTTCATCCAGCTCCTGCTGATCGCCATCGTCGTACTCGCCTTCACCTTCTTCGTGGTGTTCGTGGAGCGTGGCCAGCGCCGGATCACGGTCAATTACGCGCGCCGCCAGGGCGGTCGCAACGCGTACATGAACCAGACCTCGTTCCTGCCGCTGAAGCTCAACATGGCCGGCGTCATCCCGGCGATCTTCGCCTCGAGCCTGCTGGCCTTCCCGGCCACCCTGGCCATGTGGTCCGGCCAGGCTGCCAACCAGAGCAGCTTCGGCCAGGTCCTGCAGAAGGTCGCCAATGCCCTGGGCCCGGGCGAGCCGCTGCACATGATCGTGTTCGCTGCGCTGATCACCGGTTTCGCGTTCTTCTATACCGCGCTGGTGTTCAATTCGCAGGAAACCGCCGACAACCTGAAGAAGTCGGGCGCTTTGATTCCGGGCATCCGTCCGGGCAAGGCCACCGCCGACTACATCGACGGCGTGCTGACCCGCCTGACCGCGGCCGGCTCGGCTTACCTGGTGATCGTCTGCCTGCTGCCGGAACTGATGCGCACGCAGCTGAATGCCTCGTTCTACTTCGGTGGCACGTCGCTGCTGATCGTGGTGGTGGTGGTGATGGACTTCATCGCCCAGGTGCAGGCACACCTGATGTCCCATCAGTACGAGAGCCTGCTGAAGAAGGCCAACCTGAAGGGCGGCAACCGCGGCGGTTTTGCCCGCGGCTGATAGGCCTGTTATACTTTCGTCTTCCTGACGTGATGGTCCCTCCGCTTCGCGGACTCCGGCCACACAAACGAAGGGCGGCCCCCGCAGCGGTTCCGGGTGGGGGTGTGATGAGGTGGTCCCGCGCTGGAGTAGCGCGGGCGGTCCCGGGGGAAACCCCAGGTCCAACCCCATCCGGCGCCGGAGCCTGGGCACACTCCCCAGGCCGGGTTCATGAAACCAATGGTTTCACGGGCTTCCATGTAAACCGGAACCTTGTTAGTATCGCTAGTTCACTTTTTTGATCCATCCTGCCGGATTGGCGTGCCCGAGGCGCGCTGTCGGCCATCACTCAGCTGGAGAACCGCGTCATGGCGCGTATTGCAGGCGTCAACCTGCCAGCCCAGAAGCACGTCTGGGTCGGGTTGCAAAGCATTTACGGCATCGGCCGTACCCGTTCGAAGAAGGTCTGCGAAGTCGCAGGCGTTGCTTCGACCACCAAGATCCGCGATCTGTCGGAGCCGGAAATCGAGCGCCTGCGCGCCGAAGTCGGCAAGTACATCGTGGAAGGCGATCTGCGCCGTGAGATCGGCATCGCGATCAAGCGCCTGATGGACCTGGGCTGCTACCGCGGCCTGCGTCACCGTCGTGGCCTCCCGCTGCGTGGCCAGCGCACCCGTACCAACGCCCGCACCCGCAAGGGTCCGCGCAAGGCGATCAAGAAGTAAGGGACTGAGAAATGGCTAAGCCCGCTGCTAAGACCAAGAAGAAGATCAAGCGCGTCGTCACCGACGGCGTTGCCCACGTCCACGCTTCGTTCAACAACACCATCGTCACCATCACCGACCGCCAGGGCAACGCTCTGTCGTGGGCGACCTCCGGTGGCGCTGGCTTCCGCGGTTCGCGCAAGTCGACCCCGTTCGCTGCCCAGGTGGCTGCTGAAAAGGCCGGTCGTGCTGCGCTGGACTACGGCGTGAAGTCGCTGGAAGTCCGCATCAAGGGCCCGGGTCCGGGCCGTGAGTCGGCCGTGCGTTCGCTGAACAACGTCGGCTACAAGATCACCAACATCATCGACGTGACGCCCATCCCGCACAACGGGTGCCGTCCGCCGAAGAAGCGTCGCGTCTAAAGGGAGCGATAAGAAATGGCTCGTTATATCGGTCCTACCTGTAAGCTCGCCCGCCGCGAAGGCGCCGACCTGTCCCTGAAGAGCCCGGCGCGTGCGCTGGACTCCAAGTGCAAGCTGGAGCAGAAGCCCGGCCAGCACGGCGCCACTGCCCGCAAGGGCAAGCTGTCCGACTACGCCACCCAGCTGCGTGAAAAGCAGAAGGTCAAGCGTATCTACGGCCTGCTGGAGCGTCAGTTCCGCAACTACTACAAGAAGGCCTCGACCAAGAAGGGCAACACCGGCGAGAACCTGCTGCAGCTGCTGGAAACCCGCCTGGACAACGTCGTCTACCGCATGGGCTTCGCCGTGACCCGTCCGGCTGCCCGTCAGCTGGTGTCGCACCGCGGCGTCACCGTGAATGGCAAGTCGGTCAACCTGGCTTCGTACCAGGTCAAGGCTGGCGACGCCATCGCTCTGTCCGAAAAGGCTGCCAAGCAGCTGCGCGTCCAGGAAGCCCTGACCGTCGCCGCCCAGCATGACCTGAGCCCGTCGTGGGTTGAAGTGGATTCCGGCAAGTTCACCGGCATCTTCAAGGCTGTTCCGGATCGTTCGGATCTGCCTGCGGACATCAACGAAGCGCTGATCGTCGAGCTGTATTCGAAGTAATTCACATTGGAGAGCCCCCGGCGACGGCCGGGGGTTCACTAGGAGAACCCGCAACATGACGGTTACCGCCAACCAGGTTCTGCGTCCTCGCGGTCCGCAGATCGAACGCCTTACCGACACCCGTGCAAAGGTCGTTATCGAACCTTTGGAGCGGGGTTACGGGCATACGCTGGGCAACGCCCTGCGTCGCGTGCTGCTGTCGTCCATCCCGGGCTTCGCCATCACGGAAGTCGAAATCGACGGCGTGTTGCATGAGTACACCACGGTCGAAGGTCTGCAGGAGGACGTCCTCGAAGTCCTGCTCAACCTGAAGGATGTGGCCATCCGTATGCACTCCGGCGACAGCGCCACCCTGTCCCTGTCCAAGCAGGGCCCGGGCGTTGTCACCGCTGCCGACATCAAGGTCGACCACAATGTGGAGATCCTGAACGGCGACCATGTGATCTGCCACCTGACCAAGGACACGGCAATCAACATGCGTCTGAAGATCGAACGTGGTTTCGGCTACCAGCCGGCTGCCGCGCGTCGTCGTCCGGACGAAGAAACCCGTGCCATCGGCCGTCTGGTCCTGGATGCCTCGTTCTCGCCGGTTCGCCGTGTCGCCTATGCCGTGGAAGCGGCGCGTGTCGAACAGCGCACCGACCTGGACAAGCTGGTCATCGATATCGAGACCAACGGCACCATCGATGCCGAGGAAGCCGTGCGCACCGCCGCCGACATCCTCAGCGACCAGCTGTCGGTGTTCGGTGACTTCACCCACCGCGACCGCGGTGCGGCCAAGCCGGCCAACAACGGCGTGGATCCGGTGCTGCTGCGCCCGATCGACGATCTGGAGCTGACCGTGCGTTCGGCCAACTGCCTGAAGGCTGAAAGCATCTACTACATCGGCGATCTGATCCAGAAGACCGAAGTGGAGCTGCTGAAGACCCCGAACCTGGGCAAGAAGTCGCTCACCGAGATCAAGGAAGTGCTGGCTCAGCGCGGCCTGTCGCTCGGCATGAAGCTGGAGAACTGGCCGCCGGCCGGCGTCGCCAGCCACGGCATGCTGGGCTGATATCGGTAATACCTGAAGGCTCCACCGTTCGCGGTGGGGCCTTCAACGCACCACACCATGCCACGACGAACCGCAGGTTCGCGGGCAGGTCGTCCAGGACGGGCGGCCAGGACCATCCGCAGTCCGCGCAGCAACGCCAGGATGGCGACAACGATCCACACAGCCTCATCATTAACCAAGGAATGTCACCATGCGTCACCAGAAGTCTGGCCGTAAGTTCAGCCGTACCAGCGCCCACCGCGAAGCGATGTTCAAGAACATGGCCGCCTCGCTGTTCAAGCACGAGCTGATCAAGACCACCCTGCCGAAGGCCAAGGAACTGCGCCGCGTTGCCGAGCCGCTGATCACCCTGGCCAAGGTCGACTCCGTCGCCAACCGCCGTCTGGCTTTCGCCCGCCTGCGCGACAACGAAGCCGTGGGCAACCTGTTCACCATCCTGGGCCCGCGCTACGCGAACCGTCCGGGCGGCTACCTGCGCCTGCTGAAGTGCGGCTTCCGCGCTGGCGACAACGCGCCGATGGCCTACGTCGAGCTGGTTGACCGTCCGGTCGTGGCCGAGGAAGTGGCCGAGTAATCGGACCGCTCCAATGCGACACAGCGAAAGCCCGGCCTCTGCCGGGCTTTTGCGTTTCTGCGGGATTTGACCCGCACCGTTCCGACAGGCGTCACCTGTGGCGGTTCGAATGGCATGCACTCTCGGTTACGCTTGGCGCCTGATCCATTCGAGCGTTGACGATGAATCCACTGCGCTGGCCCTTCCGCGCCCAGTTCTTCCTGGGCTTCCTGATCTGCGCCGGCCTGCTGGGCTACGCGATCTTCCTGCAGCTGAAGATGGGCCTGGAGCCGTGCCCGCTGTGCATCTTCCAGCGGCTGGCGTTCGCCGCGCTGGGCCTGCTGTTCCTGATCGGTGCACTGCACGGGCCCTCCAACCGTTCTGGCCGGGCAACCTACGGCGTGCTCGCCTTCATTGCCGCCGCGGTCGGCGTAGGCATCGCTGCGCGCCACGTCTACGTGCAGATGCTGCCACCGGAGATGGGGGCGACCTGCGGCCCGCCGCTGAGCTTCCTGCGCGAGACCATGGGGCCGCTGGAAGTGTTCCGCACGGTGCTGACCGGTACCGGCAACTGCGGCAATATCGACTGGACGTTCCTGGGCCTGACAATGCCGATGTGGTCGGGCGTGTGGTTCGTGCTGCTGGCGCTGTGGGCGCTGGTGGTGTCGCTGCGCAAGGTCAAGCGCTGAACGCAGGGTAGTGCCGGCCGCTGGCCGGCAACCGCATGAACGATGGCAGCGTTCCCGTAGATGCCGGCCAGCGGCCGGCACTACCACGGTCCGTTCTCAGAAATCCTGCTGCAGGCTCAGGTAGGCGCCACGGCGCGGCCCCCACTGCGGCGCGAACACGCCAACACCGCCGCCATCGCGCAGCTGGTAGCTGCGATCCAATGCGTTGATCACGGCCAGCTGCACATGCAGCGGATGGCCACTGTCGGCATTGAAGTCATGCCCGGCGCTGAGGTTCACCTGCAGGTAGGATGGCAGCTCGCCGCCGTTGGGCACGCCCTCGATGTCCGAACGCAGGCCGCTACCGAACACGTAGTTGGCGCCGACCCGGTTGTGGCCGGCGAAGGCGTAGCTGAAACCGCCCGATGAGGTCAGCTTCTGGTCGTGGTCGAGGTGGATCCAGTGGTTGGCCACATAGGCCAGCGCTTCTGGATCGAGGTTGTACTGGCTGGTGATGACCTGGGTGCCGATGGCCTTGTTGTACGCCGCGTTGACGTAAGCGCTGAACGGACCGTTGCTGTAGTCGGCACTGAACTCCAGGCCACGGATATGGCCGCGGCGGTAGTTGAACGTCGAATAGATGTAGGCGGCACCAAACTGGCCTTCGTCCTGCAGGCGCGCAACACGGCGGTCGTACGCGTCCAAGCCCAGGGTCAGGTGTTCGCCCAGCTGATGCGATACGCCGATGTCGTAGTAGTCACTGCGCTCGCCCAGTGGCGTGTTGTTGCCGCCGCTCGGCTGCTGGTTGGTGGTGCCGTCGTACAGCGCGATATCGCTGCTGGCGATCAGCTCACTGGCCGGCGGCGTGAAGTAACGCGAATAGCCGGCATGCACGGTGGTGCTGTCGCTGGCATTCCAGGCCACGCCCAGGCGGGGGCTGAGCTGGCCCTCGGTGTGGCCAAAGGCCTTGTAGCGATCGCCGCGCAGGCCGTAGTTGACGGTCCAGTCGTCGCCGATCTTCCATTCATCCTGCACGTACAACGCCAGCGTGCTGGCATGGAAGGCACTGCGGTCAGGTATCAGCAGCGGCGTGGTGCTGGACTGCTGGCCGGCGTCATCGACCGGGAACACCCAGCTGCTGTTGCTGGCCCGCGCGTTCTCGTAGTTGCCGTACAGGCCATAGCGCAGCGTGTGGTCGTTGCCCAGCGGGGTGGAGAAATCGGCCTGCAGCGTGTTGGCGCGGTTGCTGCGCTGCACCTGCGAGGCGACGCCACTGAATACCAGGTCGCCGATGACATCCGGGTTGAACGCCACATCGCTGTAGCGCTGCCCGGCGGACAGCTGGTAGGCGGTGCTGCCCAGCGCGCCCTGCAGCACCAGCATGCCGAAGCGGGTGGTTTCGCGCTGGGTTTCATCCAGCTGGCTGGAGTCGAAGGTGGTGGTGTCCAGGTAACCGAACTGCGGGGTCTGCCCGGGGTTGACCGGGATCTGGAAGCGGTTGTTGGCGAAGCCGGCGAACACGCTCAGGCGGGTGTTCTCGTTGACCAGGTAGGTGAGGTCAGCGAACGCTTTGCCCTGGTGGGTGTCGTCGTGCAGCGGCTTGCGCGAGCGGGTCGGGTTTTCCAGGCCAACCTCGTTCTGGTCGTAGTTGCCAGTCAGGAACCAGCTCCATCGCCCCTGGTTGCCCCACCACGAGGCATTCGGATTGATCTTGCCGAACGAGCCTGCGGTCAGACCGGCGCTGCCGCCATTGCCGAGCTCGGCACCATTGCGGGTGGTGATGTCGACCACTGCAGCGGTGCGCTCGCCGAACTGCGCCGGCAGCGCGCCATCCATCAGGCGGATGCTCTTGACGGTGCGGGCATCCAGTGTCTGGCCGAAGCCGGAGATCGATTCGGGCAGCAGTACGCCATTGATGCGGTACTGCAGATTGGCGTGGTCGCCGCGCACGTGCACGCCGCCATAGGAATCCTGGACCACGCCCGGGGCCTGCAGCAGTACCTGGCTGAGCGGCGCGGAGGCACCCAGCGGCTGCTTCTGGATGTCCTCGGCGGTGATCTGGTACTGGCTGCTGCCGATGTCCGGCGACAGCGCGTTGCGGGCCTGGTCGAGCTGGGCGTGGACAGTGACTGCGTCCAGATCCTTGACGGAGGAAGAGGTGTCGTCGGTCGTTGCGGCGAAGGCGGGCAGGCTGGCCAAGGCCAGGGCGAAGGTAATACCGGTAGCGAGGGGCGAGGGCTTCATGGTGAGAGAGGGGGCGGCTGGGCGTGGAAGGGGCCGGTCCATGACGTGCAAGTGTTACTCCGTAACAAATCATGCGCCTGTCCCGTGCGGCTGGCCATGCCGGATCTGGCTGCTGGCGTTGGCCTTTCCCTGCCGTTCAGGTGGCCGGGGCGGTGGGGGTGGGCCTTTGCGTCAGCGGCTGGCTCTGCGACCATGGCCGCCCCCCACCCCGGAAGTCTGCAATGAGCCTGTCCGCCGTTCCGCCCGCCTCCGATTCCGACGCGACCACCGCTGGCGCTGCCTGGTCGCCGGAGAGCTGGCGTGGCAAGACCGCGCTGCAGATGCCGACCTACCCGGACCCGGTGGCGTTGGACGCCGCTCTGCACGAGCTGAAGCGGCTGCCGCCGCTGGTCACCTCGTGGGAGATCCTGGCGTTGAAGCAGCAGCTGGCCGAGGCCCAGGAAGGCAAGCGCTTCCTGCTGCAGGGCGGCGACTGTGCCGAGAATTTCAGCGACTGCGAATCGGGCACCATTTCCAACCGATTGAAGGTGTTGCTGCAGATGAGCCTGGTGCTGGTGCACGGCCTGCGCCAGCCGGTGATCCGCGTGGGCCGCTTCGCCGGCCAGTACGCCAAGCCGCGCTCGGCCGACACCGAGACCCGCGACGGCGTGACCCTGCCCAGCTACCGCGGCGATGTGATCAACGCGCCGGCCTTCACCGAGGCAGCACGCCTGCCGGACCCGAAGCGGATGCTGCAGGCCCACGCGCATTCGGCGATGACGATGAACTTCGTGCGTGCGCTGATCGACGGCGGTTTCGCCGACCTGCACCACCCCGAATACTGGAACCTGGAGTGGGTAAGCCACTCGCCGCTGGCGGCCGAGTACCAGAAGATGGTGGCCTCGATCGGCGATGCGGTGCACTTCATGGAGACCCTGGCCGGGGCCCGCGTGCACAACCTCAACCGCATCGACTTCTACACTTCGCACGAAGCCCTGCTGCTGCCCTACGAGCAGGCGTTGACCCGCCAGGTGCCGCGCCAGCAGGGCTGGTTGAACCTGAGCACGCATTACCCGTGGATCGGCATGCGCACGGCCGCGCTCGATGGCGCGCACGTGGAGTACCTGCGTGGCGTGCGCAATCCGATTGCGATCAAGGTGGGCCCGTCGGTGACGCCGGACCAGCTGCTGCGCCTGATCGATGTGCTCAACCCACATGACGAGCCGGGCCGCCTGAGCTTCATCCATCGGATGGGCGCGACGCAGATCGCCGAGAAACTGCCGCCGCTGCTGGACGCGGTCAAGCGTGATGGTCGCCGCGTGCTGTGGGTGTGCGATGCGATGCATGGCAATACCGAAAGCACCGCCAACGGTTTCAAGACACGCCGCTTCGACAACGTGCGTGGCGAGGTGGAGATGTCGTTCGATCTGCATGCGGCCGCCGGTACGCGCCTGGGCGGTGTGCACCTGGAACTGACCGGCGAGGACGTGACCGAGTGCATCGGCGGCGCGCGCGAACTGACCGAGCGCGACCTGGAGCGTGCGTATCGTTCGACGGTGGACCCGCGGTTGAACTACGAGCAGTCGCTGGAGATCGCGATGGCGATCGTGCGCAAGCAGGAGCAAGTGCGGTAAGGATTGTTCGGCAGGGCTTGCAGCCCTGCACCTGCTACGAGCCAGAGCAACGTCAACGTCAACGTCAAAAGCGGGCTATCCGTGGGTTGGCGGGACGGCGTCGGAGTGCGGGGACGCCGCAAGTACGTCCTTGTAGGCTTGGCAGCCGCATCCATGCGGCTGACACCCCGCACCCCGACACCGCCCCACCTTCGACAGGTTCACTCGGCTGCTGGTAGGTGTCGACCTTGGTCGACACGGTAGATCCACGCCATGCGTGGATGCTTTTGGAATCCAATTCGAAGTATTCGATTCCGATGGAGATTCATCCACGCATGGCGTGGATCTACTGCAGATCGCGGAGATCTGTCGTAGGCGGGGTGGGTCCGGTTGCGGGGGCGTGAGCCGCATGGATGCGGCGACCGAGCTTACATGGGTGAGGGCGCTTTGCTTGCGAAGCACTGCTTCGCAAGCGCCCGAACGCACAGCCGCCAGCGGCTGGGCCGGGCCCCGGAGGTGTACTTGCAGCGCCCCCCGCAACCGGACCCACCCCGCCATCCCACAGCAAACCCGCTTCTGCTTCGGCTGTTGCTGTTGAGGTTGCCGGCCAGCGGCCGGCACTACCGCAGGTGCAGGCTGCAAGCCCTGCCGACCAACACCCTTCTTACGAACGGCTGACGTGACGCTCATGTGCCATGCGCGAGGCTGTCCACTTGGCGGTTCGACTGGAGGTGACAAGGGTGCACTGGCAGAGCGCACAGGCCTACGCATGGCCGTTGGGATTGGCCGTGGTGGTGGGCGGTATCGGCGCGTGGCTGATCCTGTGGATCTATCATCGGCTGAAAGGGCGTGATCGGCGGCGCGCGCGCATCGGGCGTGTGCTCGGGCTGCCAATGGCCACCGCATGGCCGCTGCTGCTGTTGATTCCTGCGTTGCAGGCCACGCCGCTGCAGGATCCCCTTCTGGGCAGCCTGCAACGGGTGCTGCATATCGCACTGACCGCCTGCTTCATCTGGTTGCTGGTACGCGCAGTGGCAGCGGGTGAGCGGGCCATCCTGCGCAGCCATCCCATCGATGTCTCCGATAATCTGGAAGCGCGCCGCATCCAGACCCAGACGCGGGTACTCAGCCGCGTGCTGATGGGCGGCATCATCGTGCTGGGCACTTCGCTGGTGTTGCTGACCTTCCCCATGGTGCAGAAGATCGGCACCGCGCTGCTGGCCTCGGCGGGCCTCATCGGCCTGGTGGCCGGTATCGCCGCAAAGCCAGTGTTCGGCAACCTGATCGCTGGCCTGCAGATTGCAGTGACCCAGCCGATCCGGCTGGACGATGTGGTGATCGTCGAGGGCGAGTGGGGACGCATCGAGGAGATCGGCAGCAGCTACGTGGTGGTACGCATCTGGGACGAGCGGAGGATGGTGGTGCCGTTGACCTGGTTCATCGAGAACCCCTTCCAGAACTGGACGCGGCGTAGCGCTGACCTGCTCGGCACAGCCTTCCTGTGGCTGGATTATCGTGCCCCGATTGCGGCGATCCGTGCTGAACTGGAGCGCATCTGCCGGGGCGAAGCGTTGTGGGATGGCCGGGTCTGCGTGACCCAGGTGACCGAAACCAGCGAGCGCGCGATCCAGGTGCGCCTGCTGGTGAGTGCGCGCAGCTCCGGCGACGCGTTCGACCTGCGTTGCCTGGTACGCGAGCGCATGCTCGATTTCCTCGCGCGTGAGCATCCGCACTCGCTGCCGCAGCTGCGTGCGCGGCTGCAGCATGCTGACGAGCTGGACATGCCGCGTGGTCCACGCGCACGTACTGCAGATGTGCGTTCGCCGGGGGCTGAAGACGGTGAGGCGGCAATCGTGCCGATGGAGCCGGAACCCGAACGGTAGCGCCGGCCAGCGGCCGGCACTACCGGATCAAGGCTCGCCGGCGTCGATCAGCGTGTCGGTGCCGAAGTGCGGTGGCCGCCGCGCGCGGGTGCGCTGTTCGTAGGCGTACGCCATTTCGATCAGCTTCGGTTCGCTCCAGGCGGTGCCCATGAACAGCAGGCCGACCGGCAGGCCATCGATCTGGCCCATCGGCACGCTGAGGCTGGGATAGCCGGCGACGGCGGCGGCACTGTAGCTCTCGCCGGGGAAGTCGTCGCCTTCGCTGCGGATCGGCCACGCAACGCCGGTGGTCGGCGCGACCAGGGCGTCGAGCTGGTGGGCGGCGAGGGCCGCATCGATGCCTTCCGGGCCCGCCAACCGGCGCGCATCGCTGCGTGCGCGGATGTAGGCGGGGTCAGCCAGGCCGGCGGTGGCGTCGGCCTCTACCAGCAGTTCCTGGCCGAACAGGCCAAGCTCCTGCTTGCTGTGCGCCTGGTTGAAGGCGATCAATTCGGCCAGGCTGTGCAGGGGAGCGCGGTGGGTGCTGAAGTAACGCTCCAGCCCGGCCTTGAACTCGTACAACAGTACCTTGCGTTCGGCGTCGGCCCAGGCGCCCTGGTTGGGCAGCTCCACCGGCACCACGACGGCACCGGCCCGACGCAGCTCGGTGGCGGCGTGTTCGATCAGTGGCGGCATGCCGCGGTACTTCAGCAGCGGCGTCTGCAGCAGGCCGATGCGCTTGCCACGCAGTCCCTGCGGATCCAGCCGCGCGGTGTAGTCGTACACCGCACGGCCGGGCATGGTTGCGGTGGCCGGGTCGGCATCATCGCGGCCGGCAATTGCGGTCAGTACGGCCGCAGCGTCGGCGACGCTGCGTGTCATCGGTCCCGCAGTGTCCTGGCTGAAGGAAATCGGGATGATGCCATCGCGGCTGACCAGGCCGACGGTCGGCTTGAGGCCGACGATGCCATTGATCGCCGCAGGGCAGACGATGCTGCCGTCGGTTTCGGTGCCGATCGCCACGCTGGCCAGGTTGGCGGCCACCGCTACCGCGCTGCCGCTGCTGGAGCCGCAAGGCGAGTGGCTGAGGCGATAGGGATTGCGGGTCTGGCCACCGCGCGCGCTCCAGCCGGACACCGAATCGTTGCCGCGGAAATTGGCCCATTCGCTGAGATTGGTCTTGCCCAGCACCACGGCCCCGGCCTCGCGCAGGCGCCGCACCAGATACGCATCGTCAGGGCGGAACCCCTGCAGGGCCAGCGAGCCGGCACTGGTGGCCATCGGTGCGGCGTTGATGTTGTCCTTCAGCAGTACCGGGATGCCATGGAGCGGTCCGCGCAGGTGCCCATCGCGGCGCTCGCGGTCGCGTTCGGCGGCTTCCGTCAGGGCATCGGGGTTGAGCTCGATCACCGCGCGCAGGCGGGGGCCGGCCCGATCCAGGGCGGCGATCCGCTGCAGGTAGGCCTGGACCAGGGTGGCGCTGTCCAGCTCGCCGGCGGTCATCTGCGCCTGCAGGTCGGTGACATCGGTTTCGGCGTACGGGAAGGGCACGTTGCGGCTCGCGGGTTCGGCCGCATGCGCGCTGGGCGTGGCCGGGCTGCAGCCAGCCGAAAGCAGCACAGGCAGCGTGGCAAGCAGGCAGGTCAGCAGAGGCGGCAAGGACGGGCGCATGGGGCGGCTTGGTCGGCTCCAATCCCCAGTGTAGCCGCTGCTCAGCGGTGGCGCTTGCGCAGATCGCGGGCGAGGACGTAGACCACGATCAGGTTGATCGCCAGGATCGTCCACGACGGCCAGCCGGGGTGGCGGATGATCGCAAAGATGTCGAAGGGCAGGTACAGCGAGGCAGTCAGGCAGCCCAGCCAGGAGGCCCAGGCCTTGGCCCGCCACAGGCCCCAGGCTTCGACCAGGTGCAGCAGGCCGTAGCCGATCATCCCCGCCGCGGCCAGGTGGACCGCGTCGGGGCTGATCATATGCAGCAGCGAGGGCAGGGTGCCATGGTCCGGATCCAGGCTGAAACGCCGGATCAGGACCATGATGCCGTGCCGAAGCGGCTGCGGTCCGAGCACTTCCAGCCCGGTGGCGGCCAACAGCGCCAGTAACGCCTTGCTCGCTTCGAGCAGGGCGATGACGTGCAGGCCCGGATGCCGGTGTGGATCCGGGTTGTAGCCGCTCTGGTTCACGGGGTGCAGGCTCAGCCGCCGCGCGAAGCCTTCTTGCGATCGCTTTCGGTCAGGAACTTCTTGCGCAGGCGGATCTCCTTCGGGGTGATCTCGACCAGCTCATCGTCTTCGATGAAGTCCAGGGCCTGTTCCAGCGAGTACTTGATCGCCGGGGTCAGCTGGATCGCATCGTCCTTGCCCGAAGCGCGCATGTTGGTCAGCGGCTTGGTCTTGATCGCGTTGACGGTCAGGTCGTTGTCCTTGGAGTGGATGCCGACCAGCTGACCTTCATACACGTTGTCGCCTTCGGCAGCGAAGAGCTTGCCGCGTTCCTGCAGCGGACCCAGCGAGTAGGCCGGGGTGACGCCCGGCGCATTGGCGATCATCACGCCGTTGATGCGCTTGGCGATGGCGCCCTGTTCCTTCGGGCCGTAGTGGTCGAACACGTGGAACAGCAGGCCCGAACCCTGGGTCAGGGTCTTGAACTCGTTCTGGAAGCCGATCAGGCCACGGGCCGGGATCTGGTACTCCAGGCGCACGCGGCCCTTGCCGTCCGATTCCATGTTCTTCAACTGGCCCTTGCGGGTGCCCAGCTTTTCCATCACGCCGCCCTGGTGGATTTCTTCGATGTCCACCACCAGCTGCTCGATCGGCTCCATCAGCTGGCCGTCGATTTCCTTGATGATCACTTCCGGGCGCGACACAGCCAGCTCGTAGCCTTCACGGCGCATGTTCTCGATCAGCACCGACAGGTGCAGTTCGCCACGGCCGGAGACCAGGAACTTGTCGGCGTCTTCCAGCTGCTCGACCTTCAGGGCCACGTTGTGGACCTTTTCACGGTCCAGGCGGTCCTTGATCTGGCGGCTGGTCAGGAACTTGCCACCGGACAGGTCCTTGTTGCCGGCGAACGGCGAATTGTTCACCTGGAAGGTCATCGAGATGGTCGGCTCGTCGACGGTCAGCGCAGGCAGGGCTTCCGGGAAGTCCGGTGCGCAGATGGTGTCGGAGATGGTCAGCTCCTGGATGCCGGAGATGGCCACGATGTCGCCGGCCTCGGCCGAATCCTGCTCGATGCGCTCCAGGCCCATGAAGCCCAGCACCTGCAGCACCTTGCCGTTGCGCTTCTTGCCTTCACGGTCAATGACCGCGACCTGCATGTTCTTCTTCAGGGTGCCGCGCTGGATGCGGCCGATGCCGATCACGCCCACGAAGTTGTTGTAGTCCAGCTGGCTGATGCGCATCTGGAACGGGCCTTCCGGGTCCACTTCCGGCTTCGGCGCGTGCTGCATGATCGCTTCGTACAGCGGGGTCATGTCGCCGTCGCGCACGGTGTCTTCCAGGCCCGCGTAGCCGTTCAGGCCCGAGGCGTAGACGATCGGGAAATCCAGCTGCTCGTTGGTGGCACCGAGCTTGTCGAACAGGTCGAAGACCTGGTCGATCACCCACTCCGGACGGGCGCCCGGACGGTCGACCTTGTTGACCACGACGATCGGCTTGAAGCCCATCGCGAAGGCCTTCTGGGTCACGAAGCGGGTCTGCGGCATCGGGCCGTCCATCGCATCAACCAGGATCAGCACGGTGTCGACCATCGACAGCACGCGCTCGACCTCACCGCCGAAGTCGGCGTGGCCGGGGGTATCGACGATGTTGATCCGGTTCTTGATGCCGGTCTTCTTGTCTTCCCAGGTGATGGCGGTGTTCTTGGCCAGGATGGTGATGCCGCGTTCCTTTTCCTGGTCGTTGCTGTCCATCACGCGCTCGGCGAGGACGGTGCGCTCGGACAGGGTGCCGGACTGCTTCAGCAGCTGGTCGACCAGGGTGGTCTTGCCATGGTCGACGTGGGCGACGATGGCGATGTTGCGAAGATTTTCGATGGACATACGAAAGGGGGCCAGTCGGCGCCGGATTTGGAAAAAGAAGTCCAACATTATACGTCGAACTTGACGATTCGCGAAAAGGTGGATTTCACACCGGCCCAGCGGCCCATTCAGCTGGCTGTCCGCCGCTTCGACCGAGGTCGCCAGGACGGGGCCCCCGGCTCACCTTCCGCTGGCTGAAGGCGGGGGCTCCACCGATGGTCGAAGGCACCGCCGCCACGAGGCAGGTGTAAACTAGGTGGCTAGACGCATTCCCCTTTGCACCAAGGATCTTCATGTCCCTCATCGCCACTTTCGACACCACCCAGGGCCCGATCAAGGTCGAGCTGTTCGCCGACAAGGCGCCGCTGACCGTGGCCAACTTCGTGAACCTGGTCAAGCACGGCTTCTATGACGGCCTGATCTTCCACCGCGTGATCGCCGACTTCATGATCCAGGGCGGCTGCCCGCAGGGTCGTGGCACCGGCGGCCCGGGCTACAAGTTCGAAGACGAGAAGAATGGCGTGAAGCACGAGGTCGGCTCGCTGTCGATGGCCAACGCCGGCCCGAACACCAACGGCAGCCAGTTCTTCATCACCCACATCAAGACCGATTGGCTGGACGGCCGCCACACCGTCTTCGGCAAGGTCCTGGAAGGCCAGGCCATCGTCGATTCGGTCAAGCAGGGCGACGTGATCCATTCGATCACCCTTGAAGGCGACGTCGACGCTGTGCTGGCCGCCCAGGCCGACCGCGTCGCGGAGTGGAACAAGCACCTCGCCGCCTGACCCCCTTCGAAACGGCCACCCACGGGTGGCCGTTTCCCTGTTCCCCGCCGCCTGCCCGGCCTGCGTGGCCATGCCCGCGGCGTCCCATCAAACGCTTGCAAGCAAGAGGAAACCCCCATGAAAGCACCCGTTCGTGTTGCCGTGACCGGCGCCGCCGGCCAGATCGGTTATGCCCTGCTGTTCCGCATCGCCTCCGGCGAAATGCTGGGCAAGGACCAGCCGGTCATCCTGCAGCTGCTGGAACTGCCGGTCGACAAGGCCCAGGCCGCCCTGAAGGGCGTGATGATGGAGCTGGAAGACTGCGCGTTCCCGCTGCTGGCCGGCATGGTTGGCACCGATGACGCCGAAGTCGCGTTCAAGGACGCCGACATCGCTCTGCTGGTCGGCGCACGTCCGCGTGGCCCGGGCATGGAGCGCAAGGACCTGCTGCTGGAAAACGCCAAGATCTTCACCGCCCAGGGCGCGGCGCTGAACAAGGTCGCCAGCCGCGACGTGAAGGTGCTGGTGGTCGGCAACCCGGCCAACACCAACGCCTACATCGCGATGAAGTCGGCCCCGGACCTGAAGCCGGAAAACTTCACCGCCATGCTGCGCCTGGACCACAACCGCGCGCTGAGCCAGCTGTCGGCCAAGCTCGGCAAGCCGGTCGGTGGCATGGAGAAGCTGGTCGTGTGGGGCAACCACAGCCCGACCATGTACCCGGACTACCGTTTCGCCACCGTCGACGGCGCCTCGATCGCCGATGCGATCAACGACCAGGAGTGGAACGCCAACACGTTCATCCCGACCGTCGGCAAGCGCGGCGCGGCGATCATCGAAGCCCGTGGCTCGTCCTCGGCCGCTTCGGCCGCCAATGCCGCCATCGACCACGTGCGTGACTGGGTGCTGGGCAGCAACGGCAAGTGGGTCACGATGGGCGTGCCGTCCGACGGTTCCTACGGCATTCCGGAAGGCGTGATCTTCGGTTTCGCGGTGACCACCGAGAACGGCAAGTACGCCCTGGTCAAGGATCTGCCGATCGACGACTTCAGCCAGAAGTACATCGACAAGACCCTGGCCGAGCTGGAAGAAGAGCGCGCCGGCGTCGCCCACCTGCTGGGCTGATGCAGGCGGTACCGGCTCCGGTCGGTACGCAGAAAGCGGGGAAGCTTCGGCTTCCC
Source organism: Stenotrophomonas sp. GD03777 (assembly GCF_029842485.1). Classification (NCBI taxonomy): domain Bacteria; kingdom Pseudomonadati; phylum Pseudomonadota; class Gammaproteobacteria; order Lysobacterales; family Lysobacteraceae; genus Stenotrophomonas; species Stenotrophomonas sp. GD03777. The sequence continues at coordinate 8,765 of NZ_JAOCGL010000008.1, read as the reverse complement.
CGTTTCTGTTTGGACGGATACAGAGCCGGATGATCCATCTGCACTACATCGACGACGCGCTGCTGGTGGCTGAAAAGCCCCCCGGCCTGCTGTCCGTGCCCGGCCGCAGCGCCGAGAACCAGGACTGCGTCGTCGCGCGCCTGCAGGCGCTGTACCCGGATGCGTTGACCGTGCACCGCCTGGACCAGGTGACTTCCGGGCTGCTGCTGCATGCGCGTGGCAAGGACATGCAGGCGGCGTTGTCGATGCAGTTCGAGCAGCGCCGGGTTGGCAAGCGCTATGAAGCGGTCGTCGAGGGGCTGCTTGAAGGCGATGCCGGCGACGTGGATCTGCCGCTGATCGTGGACTGGCCGAACCGGCCGAAGCAGATGATCGACCATGAGCGCGGCAAGCCGGCGCTGACGCGTTGGCGCGTGCTGGTGCGCGATGTTGAAGCGCGGCGCACGCGCGTGGCGTTGGAACCGATCACCGGCCGCAGCCATCAGTTGCGGTTGCACATGGCCAGTATTGGCCATCCGATTGTTGGCGACGTGCTGTATGACGCGGCACCGGCGCACCGCGTGCATCTGCATGCACGCAGCCTGCGGTTCACGCATCCGCTGACGGGCGAGGCGCTCGCGTTCGAGTCCGCGACTCCGTTCTAGGGATTCGGCAGGGCTTGCAGCCCTGCACCCGCAGAATCAACGTCAATGTCAAAAGCCGGCTATACGTGGGTTGGCGGGACGGTGTCGGAGTGCGGGGCCGCCGCAAGTACGTCCGTGTAGGCTTGGCAGCCGCATCCATGCGGCTGACACCCCGCACTCCGACACCGCCCCACCTTCGACAGGTTCACTCGGCTGTTGGTAACGGTGGCCGTTGTTCCGCGCAGCTGTTGGTAGGTGTCGACCTTGGTCGACACGCTTTTTCTGTCAGATATCGAATGAATCATTCACGCATGGCGTGGATCTATCGTGTCGACCAAGGTCGACACCTACCAGAACAATATGCCGTTCCGACAGATCGCGGAATCTGTCGAAGGCGGGGTGGGTCCGGTGGCGGGAGTGTCCGCGGCATGGATGCCGCGGCCAAGCCCCCATGGACGGGTTTACGGCGTCTCCCGCCACCGGACCCACCCCGCCATCCCCAAGTAAGCCAGCTTCTGCTGTTGCTTCGGCTTCGGCTTCTGCAGGTGCAGGGCGCAGCCCTGCATGAAAAACCCACCCCCTACCAAGGTAGGGCGGCCCGCGCGCCAGCGCCGGACTATCCTCGAACCCATGACTTTGTCTGGGAGGGCTGCGTCATGAACTACGAGGAAACCTACCGTCGCTCGATCGACGAGCCGGAGGCCTTCTGGGGCGAGGAAGCCAAGCGCATCCATTGGCACAAACCGCCGCAGCAGGTGCTCGACTACAGCAACCCGCCGTTCCGGCGCTGGTTCGTCGGCGGCGAAACCAATCTCTGCTACAACGCCGTCGACCGCCACCTGGCAACGCGCGCCGACCAGCTCGCGCTGGTTGCGATTTCCACCGAAACCAACAGCACCCGCGAGATCACCTATCGCCAGCTGTATCGCGAAGTGAACGACTTCGCCGCCGTGCTCAAGCATCTCGGCGTCGGCCACGGTGACCGCGTGGTGATCTACATGCCGAACATGGCCGAAGCCGTGTTCGCGATGCTGGCCTGCGCGCGCATCGGTGCGGTGCACTCGGTGGTGTTCGGTGGCTTCGCCGCGCACAACCTGGCGCTGCGCATCGACGATGCGAAGCCGAAGTTGCTGATCGCAGCGGACGCCGGCATGCGCGGTGGCAAGCTGATTCCGTATAAGCCGATGGTCGACGCGGCCTGCGCCGAAGCGGCGTCGCCGCCACCGCACGTGCTGATCGTGTCGCGCGGGCTGGATGCCGCCGAACCCCGCGTGCCGGGTCGCGACGTGGACTACGCCGCGCTGCGTGCACACGTTGGTGAGGTCGATGTGCCGGTACAGTGGCTGGAAGCGAGCGAGCCGAGCTACCTGCTGTACACCTCCGGTACTACCGGCAAGCCGAAGGGCGTGCAGCGCGATGTCGGTGGTTACGCGGTGGCGATGGCGCAGTCGATGGAGACCGTGTTCGACTGCAAGCCGGGCCAGGTGATGTTCTCCACTTCCGACGTCGGCTGGGCGGTAGGCCACTCGTACAACGTGTACGGCCCGCTGATCGGTGGCTGCACCTCGTTGCTGTACGAGGGGCTGCCGATGAATCCGGACCCGGGTATCTGGTGGGCGCTGTGCGAACAGTACAACGTGCGCACCATGTTCTCCTCACCCACCGCCATCCGCGTGCTGAAGAAGCATGACGCGGACTTCATCCATCGCCACGACCTGCGCGCCCTGAAGTATCTGTTCCTGGCCGGAGAGCCGCTGGACGAGCCCACCGCGCACTGGATCAGCGAAGCGCTGGGCAAGCCGATCATCGACAACTACTGGCAGACCGAAACCGGCTGGCCGGCACTGACCCTGCTGCCGGGCCTGGAGATGAAGCCGGTGCGCTTCGGTTCACCGGGCTTCCCCAATCTCGGCTACCGGATGAAGGTGATCGACGAGAACACCGGCGAGGAAGTGGCACCGGGGCAGAAGGGCGTGCTGGTGGTGTCGCCGCCCTTGCCGCCGGGTTGCATGAGCACGGTGTGGAACGACGACAGCCGTTTCCTGCAGAGCTACTTCAGCCACTTCAAGGAACTGCTGTACAGCTCGCTGGACTGGGCGATCCGCGATGACGATGGCTATACCTTCATCCTCGGCCGTACCGACGATGTGATCAACGTGGCCGGGCATCGTCTGGGCACGCGCGAGATCGAGGAGGCCATCTCCAGCCATCCGCGCGTGGCCGAGGCTGCCGTGATCGGGGTCAAGGACGAGCTGAAGGGGCAGGTGCCGCTGGTGTTCGTCACCCTCAAGCAGGGGCTTGAAGGCGAGGATCCGGCGCCGGTGGTGGCCGAGATGATGGCGACGGTGACGACTTCGCTTGGTGCGGTCGCGCGCCCGGCGCATGTGCACGTGGTCAACGCGCTGCCCAAGACCCGTTCGGGCAAGCTGCTGCGGCGCTCGTTGCAGGCGTTGGCCGAGCAGCGTGACCCGGGCGACCTGTCGACGCTGGACGACCCCAGCGCGCTGGAAGAGATCCGTCGCGCGCTGGGCCGTTGATCCGGTGGTGCCGGCCGCTGGCCGGCCCCCCATCAATCCCGAGGTTGCCGGCCAGCGGCCGGCACTACCCGCTGCACTTGCGCTAAGCTCGCCCTGTCATCGACCTGCAACACGCGGTGCGCGCCGGGGAATGCGCGCGCCGCCCAGGGGTGGCACACAGGGGGGCGTGCCCGTGAGGGTGCGCCGGCATGGCGCATCAAGGGAGGGGGACGCAATGGCATTGCTGCACGCCAAGACGGCTGCTGGCCGTCAGGAAATCGAAGACCGTGGCCGGCGCCTGCCGGCGGCACTGCGTTCAATCCTGCTGATGGTCGATGGCCATCGCGATGACACCGAACTGCGCGGCTTGTTCGATGGCCTGCGCGCACCTCCGGATGCACTGGAGCAGCTGGCCGCACAGGGACTGATCGAGGTGATCGGCGGGAGCGTAGAGGCCGCTCCGGCGCGTGGCATCAGCACCGGCCGCGAACAGGACCCGGCGCTGTACCAGCAGTTGTACGACGCGATGAGCGAGGCGGTGCGGCGCCATCTGGGGCTGAAGGGCTACTTCATGCAGTTGAAGATCGAACGCTGCACCGATGCGCTGGCGTTGGAACGCCTTTGCCCGGAACTGCTGGCGGCGGTGGGCAAGGCGCGCAGCCCGGCGCTGGCCCAGCGCTGGTGGCAGGAAACCCAGTCCGCCGTAGTAAACGCTGGCAAAGAGGTCGTGCAGGCCTAAGCCACCGCGTAAAGTGATCGGTTCACTTCCCCACAAGGAGTTCCGCGTGCAGGACGACCACGATGACACCGACACCCCCGGCTGGGACGCGATCAATGCGGCGCTTTCGCCGCTGTATGCCGGGCAGGAGCCGCGACACTACGGCACCGCGCTTCCCTACACGCTCGGCGGCCAGGATCCGCTGGATGGCATCAGCGTGTACTGGGCGGATGCGCCGGTTCCGCATTGGCACTACATCACCTACGGTTTCTCCGAGCTGTATGCCAAGGAGAGCAGTGATGCTGCCGCCAGCGGCTATGGTTTCGAGCTGACGTTCCGTCTCGCTGCCGAAGCCGCTGAGAACGCCGACAGCACGCCGCCGGTGTGGCCGATGAACCTGCTGCAGAACCTGGCGCGCTATGTGTTCGGCAGCGGCAACGTGTTCGAGGATGGCCACCATCTGAATGCCAACGGCCCGATCGCACTGGAGACCGACACGCGGTTGTGCCACCTGGCCTTCATTGCCGACCCGCAGTTGCCGGCACGCGACACCGCCAATGGCCACCTGCAGTTCCTGCAGCTGGTCGGATTGACCGATGAGGAAATGGAGGCAGTCAAGCGCTGGTCTACGCGCGGCGTGCTGCAGGCGCTGCAGCCGGCAATGCCGCTGTGGGTCAGCGACCTGCACCGCGGCAACCTGCTGGAGGACCCTGTGCTGGCGGCAGAGGTGCGGGCCGGCAGCGAGCGCGAAGGCTCCAGCACCGGCATGTTGTTCATCGAGACACTGGACTGGCGCCAGGAGGCGGGCATGATCACGCTGGTGCTTGGCGCCGGCCAGGTGGCGAGCGTGTGCGAACTGCTGCCGCTGCGCCTGCGCCACGGCAGATCGCTGGAACTGGTCAGCCGCGAGCGGCAGTGGGAGTTCATCGCCGACGGGGGCGGTGAAGTGGCGGACGTATCCGCCGACAGCGCGCGCTGGTCACTGGACGAGGCGGGCCTGCAGGCCCTGGCAGGGGTGCACACCGAGCGCGGGGTCTACCCGCTGGCAGGAAGGTTGCGTATCGAGGTGGTGCCGACCTACCTGCGCGATGCCAAGGGGGAAGTGATCCGCCAGATCGGCTGATCGCGCCAATGAAATCGAGGGGGGCGGAGCCGCCTGGTAGCCGATGGGGTCAGATCCGTTCGCCACGCGAACGGATCTGACCCCTGACCAAGGTCAGGCCAGGCCTTCGGCCTTCAGCGCGGCCTGCACGCCGGCATCGGCGTCCATGCGTGCCTTGTAGGCGGCCAGGTTGTCCAGGCCGGACAGATCGACCTTGGTACCGGCGGCCCAGCGCAGGGTGATGTAGAAGTACGGGTCGGCGAAGCTGCGGAAGCCGGCCAGCCAGGGCTTGTCGGCCAGCTGCTTGTCAGCGGTCTCGAACAGGCCACGCAGGCGCTTGTGCGCGGCGGCGCGGATCGCGTCGTACTGGCTCTCGTCGGCGATGAACTTGCCCGGCGCGAACAGCGGCGAGAAGGCCGGGTGCACGTCGGAATTGACGAAGGCCAGCCAGCGGGTGGCTTCGGCGCGCTGGCGCGGGCTGCCATCACCGGCGAGGCCGGCCTGCGGGAAGCTGTCGGCGATGTAGCCCATGATCGCGGCGTTCTGCAGCAGCACGAAGTCGCCGTCGACCAGTGCGGGAACGGCACCGGCCGGATTGATCTTCAGGAATTCCGGACCCTTCAGGGTGTCCTTGTTCAGCAGTTCAACCTCGAACGGCTGGCCGGTCCACTGCAGGGCGATGTGGTCGGCGGTGGAACAGGCACCGGGCTTGCTGTACAGCTTCATGGGAACTCCAGGTGATGCGGGCGGGAAACGCCCACTATCCCAGAGCCCGGCGGCGGCCGGCAACGCTGCCGCCAGCACGGATCGTTACGATTGCCGTGGCTTGAGGTTCTGCACCTTGTAGAAGGTGTGATCGCCGATGGTCGCCACCTGGTAGGCGTTGCGCCAGTTCGGGCTGGCGATGGACAGCGCGGCGAAGTGGCTGGCACCGGGCACGATCTCGCGGCGTTCGCCGGCCGGCAGCGCCCAGTTGCGCTCGGCGTCGAAGGCCACGTTCATCGCTTCGCTCCACGCCGCGTCATTGCCCAGCTGGGTGCCGGGGGAGACGATGGTCGGTGCGAACTGCTTGCGCGCGGTGACCACCTGGCACATCGAGTCGCCCCACAGGCCACTGTCGAGACGGCGCAGGGCGACCTCGGCAACAGCCTGCTGGCCGCGCAGGGTCTGGTCGCGGGCTTCCAGGTAGACGGTGGTGCTCAAACACAGTGAATCAGCGGCCGGCTGAGGCAACAACTGCGACAGCCAGAGAATCCAGGCCAGTTTCATATAACTCCTTGCTCCGTATGGGCCGCACCCTCCGGTTCCGGCCGCGGGGCGACAGGAGGTGGGGGACGACTTGGCGTCATGGGGAGGCGGCCATCGGGGCCGCCCCGTGGGCAGCCCCAAAAGAAACGATCAGTACCGATCGTGGGGACTGCGCCGGCTCACCGGAAACTGGCTGGTGAGCGGAAAGATGGCGCAAGGTAGGGGGGCATAGCCGAACGCATCGTGAACCGCTCGGCTTGACATTCAGGTTCAACCGGGGTGACGGAAATCACATTCCGTCCCCCATTCAGGCGCTCATCAGAGCGCGGCGGCGACCCGGCTGCCCTGGTCGATGGCGCGTTTCGCATCGAGTTCGGCGGCCACGTCGGCACCGCCGATCAGCTGCGCGTTGATGCCGGCCGCCTGCAGTTCGGCCTGCAGCGTGCGGTTCGGTTCCTGCCCGGCGCAGATCACCACATGGTCGACCGGCAGCAGCTGTTCGCTGCCGTCCACGCGGATGCGCAGGCCCTCGTCGTCCACCCCTAGGTACTCGACGCCACCGAGCATGCGCACGCCCTTGGCCTTCAGCGTGGCGCGATGGATCCAGCCGGTGGTCTTGCCCAGCCGCGCGCCCGGCTTGCCCGGGCTGCGCTGCAGCAGCCACAAGCGTCGCGGTGACGGCTCGACCTCGGGCCGACCCAGCGAGCCGCGTGCCTCGAAGCTGGGGTCCACGCCCCATTCGGCCATCCAGCGCTGCGGATCCAGCGAGGGGGATTCACCGGCGTGGCTGAGGAATTCGCCGACATCGAAGCCGATGCCGCCGGCGCCGATGATCGCCGCATTGGCGCCCACTTCGACCCGTCCCAGCAGCACGTCCAGGTAGCTCACCACCTTGGCGTGATCGGCACCGGGGAAATCGACCTTGCGCGGGGTGATGCCGGTGGCCAGCACCACCTCGTCGAAGCCAGCCAGTTGGGAAGCGTCGACGCGGGTGCCCAGGCGCAGCTGTACGCCGGTCTCCTGCAGCGCGTGGCGGAAGTAGCGCAGGGTCTCGTGGAACTCTTCCTTGCCGGGGATGCGCTTGGCCACGTTGAACTGGCCGCCGATCTCATCATTGGCATCGAACAGGGTGACCTGGTGGCCACGCTGGGCAGCGACAGTGGCGCAGGCCAGGCCGGCGGGGCCGGCGCCGACCACCGCAACCGTCTTCGGCGTAGCAGTGGGACGATAGACCAGCTCGGTCTCGTGGGCGGCGCGCGGATTGACCAGGCAGCTGGCCAGCTTGTTCTCGAACACGTGGTCCAGGCAGGCCTGGTTGCAGGCGATGCAGGTGTTGATCGCCTCCGCGCGGCCGGCACGGGCCTTGTTCGGCCACTGCGGGTCGGCCAGCAGCGGGCGTGCCAGCGACACCATGTCGGCGCCGCCACCGGCCAGGATGCTTTCGGCAACGTCGGGCATGTTGATGCGGTTGGTCGCCACCAGCGGTACCTTCACATGCGGCTTGAGCTTGGCGGTGACGCCGGCAAAGGCCGCGCGCGGCACCGAGGTGGCGATGGTCGGAATGCGCGCTTCGTGCCAGCCGATGCCGGAATTGATGATCGTTGCGCCAGCCGCCTCGATCGCCTGCGCCTGTTGAACGATCTCGTCCCAGTCGCTGCCGTCGTCGACCAGATCCACCAGTGACAGGCGGTAGATGATGATGAAGTCCGGGCCACAGGCCTCGCGGATGCGGCGCACGATCTCGACCGCGAAGCGCATGCGCTGGCGCGCGTCGCCGCCCCAGGCATCGGCGCGCTTGTTGGTGCGCGGGGCGATGAACTCGTTGATGAGGTAGCCCTCCGAGCCCATCACTTCCACGCCGTCGTAGCCGGCCTCGCGGGCCAGCTTCGCGCTGCGAGCGTAGTCGGCGATATGGCGCTCTACGCCGCTGGCCGACAATGCGCGCGGGGTGAACGGGTTGATCGGTGCCTTCAGCTTCGACGGTGCCACCGACAACGGGTGGTAGGCATAGCGGCCGGCATGCAGCAACTGCAGGCAGATCTTCGCGCCGTGCTGGTGCGCGGCGGCGGTGAGCTGGCGGTGCGGCCGCACTTCCCAGGGCCAGGACAGCTTGCCACCGAATGGCTTCAGCCAACCGACCACATTGGGCGCGAAGCCGCCGGTGACGATCAGGCCGACGCCGCCCTCGGCGCGCTCGGCGAAGTAGGCCGCCAGCCGTGGGAAGTCGCGGGCGCGATCTTCCAGGCCGGTGTGCATCGAACCCATCAGGACGCGGTTGCGCAGCTGGGTGAAGCCCAGATCCAGCGGGGCGAACAGGTGGGGATAGGCGCTTTCGTTGGCTGGCGACATGGTCGATACGCTTGCGTACGGAAGCGCGAAGCGTGCCGCGAAACGGCGGCCGGGGCAAGGGCCGCTTCTTTGGGAGGGCTGGCCGCTGTCTGACGGTTTGGTAGTGCCGGCCGCTGGCCGGGTGCGCTCGGCACATGCGTGCTGTCGCTCCCGCGTTTCGCTGCGCGAATCGCGGGCCCCACTCACCGGCCTCCAACCCCCCGCGCCTG